>JAJXWI010000122.1 GCA_021781705.1 bacterium
ATATCTCTTATTCATCATCTGCCTAGACCTCAGTGTTATAATTTGTGGCTAATTGAAATTATAACACTATTAATAGACATTACATCATTGACTTGACACTAGCAGTTTGTCGGGCTTTGCCCAAAAACTGCTAGGGGGCGGCGCCAAAAAATAAGGAGTAATGGCAAAACCTGTTTTCAAAAGTCAAGTGCAACCGTTATTAAAAAATAAATAATGAGATAGAAAGCTTTTAACGCGCAGTTCTTTGGTTGTCCTAACCCAAGTTTATCTCTCTTTGACGATTTTTGAGGCTAAATGTCATTTTTTTTGGTCACTACAACCTTTTAGCTATAAAATATTTTCTGGCATGTTTTGCCGGAGTAATGCCTAACGTTTCGTAAATTTCCTGGTGGCACGGCTCCGGCTGTCCGAATATTCTCAAATGATGTACTTGGTTCTTAACATCCGTAATAATTATTGTTGGACACTGGTGAGGCGAAAGGACTCTTCTAATAGTTCTCCATTGACGCTCATTATTATTTTTTACAACCGATATTCTGTGTTAAGTTGCATCACAGTGCGCTGACGAGGCCCATTCTCCGTTCGCACAGACTCCATAAGCACATGTTTGATATACTTATTGCCTGTCTTTTTATTGATCGTTTTTACTTCTCTGATAAACATAATCCATAAACTTATCAGCTAAATAAACATTGTCAAGGGTAACTATATTTATTAGGTCACTACATTTCACTTTGTCAGCATCGAGCACTTTTCGACAAATTTTCATTTTAGCCTCAAAATTATTTTTCAATTTTTTTGCAGAACGACTAAAAAAAGTAAACTTGGGTTAGGATAGCATTGATAATTGCCATGAAAGAATTACTCGGATATTTCATATCCCCGCTGGCTTATATTTTTATAATAATATTTCTGCTGATGTCAGGGCTGTTTACTTTCGGGGCTCCGCCATTTGGTAATTTTCTCAACAATAATCAGGCGTCTCTTTCATACAGTTTTTTCCAGTTTTTCCCATGGTTGTTTCTTATTTTGGCTCCGCCAATGTCCATGAGAATATGGGCTGAAGAACAAAAAGCCGGAACTATGGAGCTATTGTTTACCATGCCCATAAACATCTTCGAAGCCGTGTTTGGAAAATTCCTGGCCGCATGGGCAATAATAATCATCTCCATACTTCTTACATTCCCGATTATATTGACAATAAACTGGCTAGGGAATCCTGATAACGGCACAATACTTTGCGGGTATTTCGGATCAATTCTGTTAGGAGACGCATATATTTCGATGGGCTCAATATCTTCAGCTTTGTGCAAGAACCAGATAATAAGTTACATCTATACCATCGTATTGTGCCTCATCCGTCTACTGATAGGACACCCTGCCCTTGCGAACATATTCACGCCCCGGGCCCCTGTATGGTTTACCGACACGATTTCTGACCTGAGTATTTTTAATCACTTTGATTCCATTCAGAAAGGCATTCTAAACTTTGAAGACATTACATATTTCGCGTCAATAATCTTCTTTGGCCTTTTCAGCACCTGCCTGATTATCCGGATAAAAAGAAAAGTCTAAATAATATTTTCCGAAAAAATCATAGTCGCCATATATCAATCCTTTGATTATTACATGAAATATATTCACAAAAAATCACCTACCATCAAATAAAGAGAATAAATTTCACAAAAAAACAATAAAAATAAAAATTATTAATTACTAAACATGAGAACGGAGTAATATTTTCACCTATTGCTCGATAAATATTTAAAGACAAAAAATCAAAAATAAGGAGAACAATACAAACATGAAAATCTCAAATTTGACCAAACGATTAATGTGCGCAATCATAATGATGGCAATTTTCTGCACTTCCGGCTTTGCGACTAATTTAACCAGAGAAAACGCTTATCTAGTTCATGCCACCAATCATTTCCCTGTTAACGGCAATATGGTACCAGGATGTATTTCAAAACCACCAACAGGTATAAAAATTGACGATGCAACAGCCTTTGCTATTGCTCAACGCTCTATACCTCAATTGAGGAACACGCTTCATTGGTGCTCAAATAGTTTCCCTTACCCACATCAGTTACAGCTCGATCAAGAGATGAATCGTGATCAATATCGATATGTGATAATAGAGCCATGGACCAAGTTCGATTTTATTGCATCCGGATACTGGCAAGATGTTGTTACTATTGGAGTTCATACCTTAAGTAACCGCTCAGCCATTTTCGTACATGAAAGTGACCAGTCTGTTAGAGAAAAAATCGGAGTTTTCCAAGGTGAAATAATCCCATATTCTGGAAGAGTTAATGAGGTTGTTTCTGCATGGCTAGAAAGCAAAAACGCTCCTGTATTTTTTCATACTGCTCCATGCAACACTTTAAATCTTACGCCATATCTTAAGCCCTGTTCAATGGTAGAGGAAAGATACGAAGGACATGCAACCGTGCTCCCATCTGAGGAAATCAGTAGAGCTATGGGACTTGATAATACACTATTTACCAGCACACTTTTAGGGAAATTGCAGCATAACAGCTTTGATATATTAGAGTATATACGAGACTTTAGAATGTATTACGAACTAAGGCGAGTAGAGAATGCTGACAGTTTCCTTCAAATATATAATGCAATTAACAAAAAACGGCTTATTCAGTCTTCTATGATGCGTACCTTTGAAGAAGAGCTGGCTATATTGGTAAATTATTATAGTAGCAACCATCCACCTCAGGTCGCTGAAAATATTCGAATTTGGAGAGATATTGTAATGTTGTGGGTTAATCGTATTTTCACTGAGCAAATAGGTATTACGCATACTCAAACATCCCTTGTAGCTTTAATGGACAGCACTCAAACAATGGTTGACACAAATGAATATAGACAATACGTACCCCATCAATCACAACCGTCTCATACGGTCTTATCAGAAAGTGCTAATCGTGACAGTTGTAAAATTTGTGGAAAGACAACGGAATTGAAAAAATGTGCCAGATGTCAAAAAATCTTCTATTGCTCAAGAGAATGTCAAAAAAAGGATTGGCCGAATCACAAAGCAGAGTGTCACCTTTAAAAAAGCATTTAAATATTCGGCTGTTTTTAAACAAGAAAAAGTATCAAAAATTAGTAAAGGTTTGTTGATAGCAGTAACGGTTTCGAAGACAAAAAAGTTTTTTAACTCTGCATGGCTTCTGCTCTAAGGAGCTGTTAATAAATGAACGGACTCCACGGTCTAAAGCCCGTGGTTTCCGCCCCCGTATAATCCGCGTTCTTCATTGCTGCTCTCGTATATACCTTTCTATCATTTGCTCATCCAAAACACCAACCGACTCTGCAAAGTATCCATCAGCCCATAAACTATCTCCCCACAAAAACTCATTCAATTCGGGAAACTCTTTTCTCAAAGCCCTACTCGTCCCTCCTTTTAGTGTCTGCACTATTGATGAAAGCGATTTCCCCGCACCAACCTGAATCAAAATGTGCACGTGATCTTTCATAATGCTTAGTTCACTTATCTCCCATTGATTTACTTCCGCTGCCTCTTCAAAAAGGGCTTTGAGCCTCTGAGCGAGTTTCCCGATAAGTACCCTTTTCCGATACTTCGGTATCCACACTATGTGGTATCTCAGTCGGGGTTTTGTATGAGCTCCTACCCAAATTTCGTTTTTTCATCACGCGGATTATACTTTAAAGACCTTCGGTTTGCAAGCAAACCTACGGATGGATGCCATTCATCCCCAGCCTTAAAAGACTGGGGTTTTCTGGCATGTTTTGATAAAAATGAGGATTACACAATGGGAAAAGAAAGACGAAGATATAGCAAGGAGTTCAAAGCACAGGTGGCGATAGAGGCGCTGAAGGAACAAAAGACATTGACAGAACTTTCGATGGAATATAGTATTCATCCGAATCAAATATCTCTCTGGAAAAATGAGCTTGTTGGAAAGGTTCCCAGGATATTTGGTGATACAGGACACAGAAAAATTGATCCATCGGTAGTAGAGGACATCAAGGCACCCCTGTATGAGGAAATCGGAAGACTAAAAGTAGAAAACGATTTTCTCAAAAAAAAGTCTATTTTTGCCCAAATAAGGAGAGACTTGCCATGATAGAAATGGAATCCGAAATAAAAATCAGCCGGCAATGTGAAATATTGGGAGTATCTCGTTCGAGCCACTATTCCGCTTTATCTGATATTTTCAATGTCAATATTAGAGATGAAGAACTTATGAAAAAAATAGACA
>JAJXWI010000123.1 GCA_021781705.1 bacterium
AGTTTAAGGAGCAAATACTATTGGCAATCACATCAAAACCATGAGACAAGACTACTCTCTGAACATCAAAGGTAGATGGCTTTTCAGGTTTATGTGATAAAATTATTTTCAGAATTTTCATTATCAAACGTAAATCTCAGAAAAGGAATTTTTAGAAATAGACTGTAGACTGTAGACTGTAGACTGGAGGCGAAGTTTGGAAAGAATTTTTCAGTGTAAGAAAAGATCATCCAGAATGCAAGTATTCGGTAAAGTATTTACCGCATTACTGAGCCTTGCTGAAATGCATGTCTAAAGGAACCGCCCCCATGAATAAATTTTTACCATCTGTCCGCTTAATTGTTTGCCCCAGAAGATCCGACTGCGTAGTTTGAGTACAATTTTCTGGTGGTATAATCGTTGTTTAGATAGGCAATTACTTTAATAGATATGTGGCGCCGCACCTTACATCTAGCTGTTCCTCAGGATTTGAGGCTATGATAAAAAGTTCATGTCTAGAAAGGGAAATAAATCTATCATGGGTAGGACGTTGTCTTTCTTCTACGCACTCATCCTTATAAGGAACTATACTAGTTTGTGATGATTCTTCAATTATAGGCTGGCTGCACTCTAGATTCTCAAGAGAAATTTTAAGTTGAGCAACTCTACGCACTTCAATTGGGATGTCCAAAGTGTGTGCCAGAAAAGATGAATCTATGGAATTGCAGCCACGCGCAGCCGCTATGCGTACCTCTAATGGACCCCTCGGATTACATGCCAGGAGATATGAGTCTACGGGACTGCAATGGTGTGCAGAAGCTATACGCACTTCTAATGGGTTTTTCGGATTGCATGCCAGAGACCATGAATCTATTGGATTGCAGCCATGTGCAGCGACTATACGTACTTCAATGGGGATGTCTTGATTTTTCGCCAACGTAAAAGAATAACTATCGGTTATAGTTTCATGTTCAGAAATTTCTATCACAAAGTCAGGATTTGGAAGCTCTACCGTTCCAATATCTAGACGGGGCTGTCTCACAATTTGGTTTTCTAGATCACGTTCCTGTTCTATTGCTTGAAGCCTTGTTCTGTGTCTAGCCTGTTTACATTTTTTTACTCCTAATATTATATCGCACATTACTGCTGTTCCAAGATTTAGAGCGGCCTGAAGTTTTCCAGGCCCTGATACCTTTATAACCCCCATTTCTAAATCACAAAAAACATTGAATACAAGATCTCCGACAGCATAGTTCTTCTGTACCTTAATATTATCTATAATAACAGCGAAAGCGATTGTCGTTTGATCCTCATCACCAGAAGAGACTAATATTCCTGAAAGAAGGGGAACTTGCTCGCCTGGTCTTGTTGTTTCTAAAAATTTTCCCCAAGTGACTAAGTCTATTTGCGAACGCACTAAAGCGCTGAGTTTTGCCTCTGAGACGGGGATATTTTCTACATCTATACCTCTCAATAAAGCAATTTGATTTTTCATGCGGCTGGAAGAATGGTCCCTATCAAACTCACGAATAATCCTTTTATTTAAAATAAAGTTATAGATATCCAAAGAAGGATTTAAAATAATAAAAAAAATACCGAGTGGTGCGGAATATTTATATATGGCCATTCCAGAATCATGCGTTTTTTCAAAATCTAACAATGTCGCAGCTACGCTATAAGTAAGAGTTGATAGTGCTGAAATGGCATTGCTAGCTGTTCTAAGTGAGCCAATAAAAATTATTTCTTTACATCCTCTTTTGCAAGCATATTTTGTGTCCCTCGCTGCTTTTGCAGCTTCCCTCACGGCAAAAGGCAACCCAATGAGTCCAACGTAACCCAAGCAGGTAAAACTTGCATTAGTAACGTCTGGTGAAACTACTTCGGGGAAAAAGGTTCCTAAAAAATATATAGCATCAAGAAGTAAAATAGATGTACGACATATAAAATCAGAATGATTATGAAAAAATTTTCCAATGCTCGCCAATGCGCTGCGAACTTTGCCAGGTTTTGCATATAATTTTGGTCGCAAAGGTGTAGATTCACCTGTTCTATCAGTATAAGATGGTGAGGCAGTAGCAGGGCGGCTAAAGACTGGTCCGGCAAATGCAAATTGATTCGTAAAAAGAGTTACAATAATCAACCAACGGAAAACTAACTTAAACATTTTAGACCTCCTCAAATAGATTGTTTTTTAGTATATATGGAAAATTCATATGAGGAGCAATAGAAAAACGCTATTCCCTACAGTATGAACCTGTAGAAGATAGCGTTTTTTATCTTCTTAATAATTTTTGCGCCTTTTAACTTTCCTCGATTAAAAAGCTTCCATTAAAACAAGCAGGTCTTCTGGCTTTCGAATCATTTTACTCGCAAACCTTCCCATCTCGCAGTTGCGGGACAGTGGCATTATGCTTTCATCATCGATTACAGCGGCGGGTCCGCAACGGATTTACACCGTTTTCCCTATTAAGTGAAATTCACGCTCTTTGAAGGAATCTACTCAATCTTTTTTATTTGTCAAGTTGCTATTAAAAGAACTACACATGGTTATATCAGTATTTGTGACCTTTAGCGGTATGAAAGTTAAAAAAATGTGCATGTCTTTACCGGGATATTTTTTGTGCAATATATTAGATATATAACAGTTCTAACGATTGAAGATGCAGTGGTTGCAATAGAAATACCTATTATCCCAAAATAATAGACTAGCCAGAATCCAAGTATTGTCATAACAATGAGCTTGACTGCGAGAACGGTTACAACTAGTTTTTCATGACCGGAATACGATAACGAGCTGCCTTGCAAGCAGAATATAGCTTCAATTGAAAATCCTATAATTGATATAATTAAAGGGATATATGCCTCTTGGTAGATAGCACCAAAAGTTCCAAGTATCTTTTTTCCGTATAAGATGATAATAAAATCTATGGATAACACAACAAAAAAGTTAAATGAATTGACTGCATTTATTCTGGTTTGAAGAAAGATTTTAGCTTTTTTAGATTCAAACATCTTACTTATATACGGTAAAACATAATTGGAAGTACAGGATGGTAATAATGAAAAAATGGTACAGATGCTTAATATGGCTGTATAGAATCCTACATATTGTTCGTTAGGGCAGACAATTTCAACCATATATAAAGATATATAGCTTCCTATATTAAATATTATTCCTGCTATAAAAAGACTCATGGAGGTTTTTATCCATATTTTTTTGTCATTTAGAGAGTTTTCTTGAAATGTTTTTCCGGTATTAAAGAGAATTTCAGGACATGCGAAAATTACAGTGAGAACACCAATGCAAGAAAGCAGAAAAAATACAGCAATCCAAATTATAGTTATGAGTGTTGAGGTAAAAAAATTAATCTCTATAACATAAGCGGCCAAAGAAAAAAACAATATGAACAAGCTATTTCGCAGGATGCGCGAGAAAATATTCGAAGTAATTACTAAGTCTATACTTAGCAGATAATCTAGCGTTAAAGTAGAAATAGCGGCAATGGGAGATATGAATAAAGCGTAAATCAAGAGGTGATGTTTAAGTATATGAGTGATTCTTAAATAGTGCAGAAGCAGGGTCGTGAATAAGATAAAAACCGAAAATATTGAAAGAGCTATAATTATAGTTTTTATGTTCCAAAAAACGAAGCTTCTAAGTTCCCTTTTATCTTTTTGTCCCTTGTACATTGGGATAAATCGTTTTGCTGACTGGTTGCTGCCAAATAGTATAGCAGAAGACAAGAGAATCAGAGTGTTCATTGCTACTCCATAATCCCCATAAATATCTGCCGTAAGGTGTCTGGAAAGAATTATATTTAACAAATATTGCAGGTAATAAGCTAGCATGCTTATTAAAAATAATATTGAAACTTTATATAAATTTTTCATGGTTAGCAGAATTTGACCAAATATTAAAAGTACTTCAAATTTTGACGTGTAAAAAGTTATTGCTTGTTTCAGTTAATAATATGATAGATTGTGTACATAAGCAAAGATTACTTTTGCCAACATTTTAAAAAATCGTGGTAATTTTCAAATGTTGTGTACATAAACCTCTCTTCAATAGTCAAGCACGACAACTTAAAA
>JAJXWI010000042.1 GCA_021781705.1 bacterium
AGGGCTACCTTAGTTTCCCTAGCAAAGCTTGGAAGACCCTATGTGAATTGGCTTTATTCTTTTAATGGAATAAGATCATTGCTTACAAAATCAGGTTTTTCAAGGGTAGATTTGTATATGTGTTTTCCTGACTATAGACTTCCTGAAAGAATTATTCCCTACACGCATTCTTTGAGTGGTCTCCCACTGTTCATTTCTAGTAAAAATGTCAATGGAAAGAGAACAATTAAAAGGACCTTCGCACGCCTAGCGGAATTCATTATATTCAGAGTTTTAAAGGCAAAGAGTCTTTCTCCTTCTATAATAGCCATAGGTCATAAATAATGATTGAGCTGATAAATAACTGCACACATTTTAGCGAACATGCCACTTATCTGGTGACGAATAAAGATGGGGAAAGAAAAATCATCAAAGCTTCAACCTCCAAGAATGGTATTAAGGCCTTGCACAGTGAAGTACTTGGATGGAACTGGTATCAAAAATTGCGATCCACTAACGCAACTGAACCGATATGCCAGGTAATACAAGAAAAAGACAGCTATTTTCAAGTACAAATCGCATACATTGACGGGTATATGCCTGACTACTTTGACGGACTTGAGAGAAATGCCAAGTATATAAGAAGTGTAATCCGGCATTATTGTGATATTTGGCCCCATTCTTCAGCCCTTGTTCCCATGCACGGAGATTTTTCTCTTGGCAATGTGATAATAAACGCAGATGGCGTTTACATTATTGATTGGGAGCATTTTATAGCTGATGCTGTGCCATGGGGATTCGATGCGATTTATCTATTGTTCGAAACTCTGTATTTAAGCATGAGTTCCAGGTTGGCTCCATCAGTCGGGGAAGTCACAATCATTTGCGAGCAGATCAATGTCTTAAATGAATGCTGCAAGTTACATGTTGATATGGTTAGGAACCCGCTGAGATTCTTAAAAAAATATTTTGAGAAGAATAATCATCTCTGGGGTGAGCAGTTCGTGAAGTTTCCTATTTTATCCTTTACCAATGATCAGATTACAAAGATTGATAATATGGTTTTATCAAGAAGTAAGGGCTGTTAATCTCGGAACTTTTATGTTGTCAATAACTCATTACATGTTTGCTCGTTATGCTAACAATGTAGTAAAAATTAATCGTTATTAAAATAAATATTATACATGAAGATTAAAAAAATATTACTAATAGCGCCACCTGCGTTTACTTTTAAAAACGCGAGAGATATTAATCCATTGCCTCCTATGGGATTGGGATATTTAGCTTCAACCCTTGAAGCGATAGGTATTGAGGTGAAAATCCTTGATTGTTTAATGAATGGGTGGAAGCACGAAGAATATGTGAATGAAAGTATAGTTCGTGTCGGGTCATCAGATGAAGATATTCAAGAGCGAATAATTGACTTTAACCCCGATCTTATTGGCATAAATTGTCAATTCAGCAGACAATATAAAATCTATCATCACATGTTTTCGTTGATAAAAAAGATCAATCCCATGATAATCGTTGTATCTGGAGGTCCTCATGCAAGTGTTTGCCCTGAAGAGGTTCTTGGAGATGATAATTGCGATTATTTATTAATTGGCGAAGGCGAAGAATCGTTTTGCGAGTTAATTATGGCGCTTCAAAAGGATGCTGAAATAACAACAATTGATGGATTAGGCTGGAAAAGTAATGGCACAGTTAACATAAATCCAAAAATAAACATGATAGCAAATTTGGATTCAATACCTCTCCCTGCTTATCATCTTATGGATTTGGAAAAGTATTTTGGCTTGGATGCATCTCATGGGACAAGACACAGAACACGCTTTTGCCCCATAATCACATCGCGCGGATGTCCCGCTAAATGTACTTTTTGCAGTGCACATAAGGTATGGGGCAATAAGTATAGGATGAGATCTGTAGAAAATGTTCTTGAAGAAATGAGATTGCTTAAATATAAATACGGCGTCGAAGAAATTATGTTTGAAGACGATAATGTCACTGCTAACCCGAAGCGTGCAAAAGAATTATTTAAACGAATGGTCGAGGAGCAATTTAAATTCACATGGGACACACCTAACGGTGCTGGTGCTTGGTCAATGGACGAAGAGATGATTGACTTGATAAAACAATCTGGATGCATAGGATTAAATTTTCCTGTAGAGAGTGGTTCTCAGCGTGTGCTTGATGAAATTATTAAAAAACCGCTAAAATTGCCAAGGGTAAAAGAATTAATTCAATATTGTAGAAAAATTAAATTAGATTATGGAATGTTCCTTGTGATGGGATTACCTGGCGAAAAAAAATGTGATATGTGGCGATCGTTTCGCTTTGCCGCTGATTGTAAATGCTATAATCCCCATATTTCTATAGCAACACCATATCCAGGGACAAAACTATTTGATGAATGTTTTAATAAGAATTTATTCTCAAAGGAATTTCATTTAGATGACCTTTTCATAAGGAGTTTTATTATAAAAACTAATGAGTGGGATGATAGAAAACTACGGAGGATCTTATTCTTAGGACATATATATCTCAAATGTTGTGAATTCAGAAGTCATCCGATAAAAGTGTTAAAACAGGTCATAAAAAAATTGATTAAGTTAAGTTCTGGTGTATTCCTTAAATAAGGAATAATTGTTAAAAGTTAGTATTCATATTAATTAAAATATAAGGAATATAAATAATGCTACCGGTGTCCAGACCATCAATAGGCAATGAGGAACTTGAAGAAGTAAAAAAGATATTTGATTCAGGTTGGCTCGGCTTGGGATCAACTGTTTTTGCGTTTGAAAATACAATTAAGTCATATCTTGGAGCAAAAAATGTTATCGCAGTAAATACTGGAACTACGGCGTTGCATATTGCATTGGATGCTTTTGGAATTGGTGAGAGAGATGAGGTAATTGTTCCGTCATTAACTTTTTGCGCAACTATTCAGGTAATTACAGCATTGAAGGCTGTTCCAGTTTTTTGTGAAATTGATCCTGATACTTTGAACATCGATATCGAGGATGTAAAAAAAAGAATAACAAAAAGAACAAAGGCAATAATTCCGGTTCACTACTGCGGTAATTCCTGCGACATGGATGGTCTTCTCGAGATTGGAAAAAAACACAACATCTTTATTATTGAAGATGCGGCTCATGCTTTTGGATCAAGTTATAAAGGGAAAAAGATCGGCAGCCTTGGAGATGCAACTTGCTTCAGTTTTGACCCTATCAAAAATATTACTTGTGGTGAGGGCGGGGCTGTTGTCTTGTCTAATGACGATATTGCCGAAGAAATAAGAAGAAAAAGAATTCTGGGCATAGACAAAGATACTTGGCATAGATATAGAAATGAAAGAACCTGGTTCTATGAGGTGACTACACAGGGATACCGCTACCACATGAGCAACATCAATGCTGCGATAGGACTTGTTCAATTGAAAAAACTTTCTGCTTTTATAGAAAAGAAGAAAAAAATTGTCAAGCGGTATAATGAAGCATTTGAGAACTTAAATGGTATCAAGACCCTTGAGTCGAATGAAAGTGAAACAGCTCCTTTTACCTATATAATTAGAGTTCTCAATGGAAGGCGTGACGAAATGATGGATTTCATGGGCAAAAAAGGAATTGGAACTGGAGTCCATTATATTCCAAACCATCTACAGCCATTTTTTAAACCTTTTGTAACATCATCATTGCCTGTGACAGAACAGATTGGAGAAGAGATACTAACTCTTCCGCTATACTACGACATGGCAGACGAACAAGTATCTACAGTAATTGAAGCTGTTGGTGATTTTTTTAAACATAAATAATACAGGATAATCAATGCAAGTTTTAGTTCAAAAACATCCCAAAATTGTCACAAAAAATAAAGAGGCTCGCCCAAACGGCTGGCTTGTACCGATTTTTAATGTTCACGATAGATTCATTTCAAACGCCCAACATCCCCAGCAGGCATATCTTACCGTTATTGCACCTAGGGAAGTTAAGGGCCCACATTTGCACATGAAGCGCTGGGGGCTGTTCACCTGTATCATAGGGAATGCTAAGATTGTGGTTCGAACGGAAAGTGGATACGAGGAATATTTGACCGGAGAAGATTATGAATTTGCTACCATTCAGATCCCAGCCGGAGTACCGGCGGCATTGCAGAATATCGGTGCCAAAGAGGCTTACATGCTAAATATGCCATCACCGGCCTGGCATATTGATGATCAGGATGAGCACCCTGTATCTTTTGACGACTACACTTTTACATGGCCTGCAGGGGAATAAGTTATGGCGCCTACTGTTAGTATTAATCTATGCTGTTATAATTCAAAAAAATACCTGCGCGAAACTTTGGATAGCATTGTCAATCAGACTTATAAAGACTGGGAGCTTGTAGTAATTAATGATGGCTCGTCGGACTTGACAGAGTCAATTATCAAAGAGTACATTGATAAGGGGTATCCTATAGTCTATCACTACCAGGAAAATCATGGCCTTGGATATTCGCGGAACGAAGCATTGAAGCGTTCAAGCGGTGAGTTTATAGCCTTTATTGATCATGACGACATTTGGCTGCCCGAAAAACTAGAGAAACAAGTACCGCTATTTAATGATTCCAAGATTGATTTTGTTTATAGTAACTTTTATAAATTTGACGATAAAGGCAAAAGAAGATTGGTTTCAAAGAATACGAAACAAGAGGGAAATCTTTTTGAAAGTTTATTATGTTTATACGACATTGGTATTTTAACTGTGATCCTCAGGGCGGTATCTTTAAAAAAACTAGACAAGCTTTTTGATCCCATACTACACTTGGCGGAAGAATACGATTTGTTTATGAGGCTTTTATATTGTAGTCAAGCTATTTACATGCCTGAGCCATTAGCTATGCATCGCGTACACTCTAACATGAGCACTCGACTGTATTGGAGGGAGTTTTCTGAAGAAATTGAGAGCGTTAATAATAATTTCAAAAATATAGATCCAAGTTTTAGTAAAATATACGCAAGCGCACTAAAATGTGCAAAAATTCAATTGGAGTTCCAAAAAGCAAAAGACAATATGGTTCAAGGTGAATTGAAGTACGCTAGGAATTGTATTGCCCCTTATAAATGGCATAACTTACGTTGTTTTATGCTTTATTCAGTCAGCTATTTACCTGTTTCGTTTTGGTTTTTATTGCGACCTATATGGGCAAAAAATACGTTTCGTTAATATTAAATAACTTATTTCAAATATGACAGCAAATAAATTGCATAAGATCATTCTGACAAGTGCTATTTTATTAGTACTTTTCAGGTTGCTTATTTTTGGATTATTGACATTGTTTTTGGGGGCTTCTCAAGAATTAGCTCGATATTTTGTATTCTTGCCAGTGCTGATTGTAATGTCGTTTTATTGCTGCACATTAAAAAAAATACAGACATATCAGGAGCGTTTATTCTCTATTTTAATTACTGTTACAATATTCGTAGGTGTTATAAGTATTTTAGCACTTAAAATATTTTATTCTGAGATTGATCTATTATCCATAATTATAGATATGTCAAGATACAATCTTTTCTTAATTTTTCCGCTTTTGTTACTCAGGCTTCCTCTTAATAAAGATGACTATAGAGGCATTCTTGACACCGTTGCTTTTGTTGTACTAAGTGTTGGCGGTTTATTAATGTTTTTTGAAGCTTTTGGATATTTTTTAGAAGTGATTACATTTGAACAAACTTATAATTTTATTGGAGCTGAAGCTTACAAACTGAGGGAGACGGTACACCGGCCATTGGGATTGTTAGGAGATTGTTCAAGCTCTGGAATTTTATTGTCTGCATGTACTGTATATTATTTTGTTCAAAAAATTTCTTTACCCAATTCACGGTCTTTAAGTTATAATAAAATAAAATATAGTTGGACTCCAATTATAATAGGTTTTTTTGCTACCATACTAGCTGCTGCTTTAATGCCAATACTAATTATGCTTATCGTTATGCTTTATGCTACTTTTAAGTACACAAAAGTTAACCATATTGTGGCTTATATTTTATTTTTAACTGTATTTACTTTTCTTGTATTGCGATATGCTCCACAGAATCCATATGAGTACTTGATGGGGTATATTGAGAATATACCTGATGTTGCTTCAATATATCTTCCATCTCTATCATGGGCTGAATTCCCCTTTTTTGAGTACAATAAGAATCTCGAAATGAATGCTGGTGAATTCCATTTTTTTAATATAATGGTAACTTACGGATTCCTGCCATTTATTCCATGGATGCTATTTATAATTTCTCCCCTTGCCAAGATATTACGGTTAATACCGGTGTGGTATCAGGATAGGGCGCCTATGATGTTATGCCTAGTTTTTTTATTAGCAATATTACATTATTCCGGACTCGAGAGATGGGGCAGTAATTATGTTTATATATTGGCTCTATGTATGCTTTTTGTATCTAATGGAGAAGAAAGAAGATTAAAACAAACTAACTTATAGGATTAAAAATGATCAATTTCCCAGGAAGAAAATACATAAATTGTTTTTTGTCTAGAAAAACTAAAGAATGTCTTTTCCGAAATTATAATTATTTTATCTCAAAAATACCGAAGAGACAGACATACCCAAAATGTCTATTTATTACGTTAACAACTCGATGCAACTTGCGATGCACTATTTGCGATCGTGAAAATTTTAAGGTGTCCGACTTGGATTTTACGAATCTTGATAAACTTAAAAATCCAATAAAATATGCAAAAGTAGTAGATCTGACTGGCTGGGGTGAGTCCATACTTTATCAAAAGTATGCGGAGGTTATCGACTACATATTTTCACTCAATAACAGGAGAAAACTGATAGCACAAACGACAAATGGTGTCTTAGCGCATAAGTATGCCAGCTTACTTAAGGGGCGTCTTCAAAGATTTGTTATTTCTTTAAATGCTGCCACCCCCGAAACTTATAATCGGGAAATGAAAGGTGGTGATTTTAATAAAACAATTTCAAGTATTCAGTCATTTATGTCTGAAATAACAAGAGAGGATAGAAAAACTGTAAAATTACACTTTGTTACCCATTTAAATAACTATAAGGAGATGCCACTTTTTGTTGAATTAGCCAAGTCTCTTAATATACCTCAAGTTAGTTTTGGCCAATACATGTGTAGCAGCATCGAGACTGAAAGGAACACGCTGCTCAATGTAAAGACTGAATACAATGATACATTAACCAAAGTTGAGAAGGCTTCAAAAAAGTTTAAAGTGGAAGCGTTTTATAGAAGGTTTGGGGAGAATCTAGGGCTCTCTCCCGATAATTGCAGATTCCCTTTTGACTGGTGTATTGTGGGCACAAATGGCGATATGTCTCCTTGTTGCTACCTTGGTGATATTACTATGGGAAATGTATTTAATGATACTTTTGAGTCTGTATGGTTTGGCGAGAAGATACAAAAATTGAGAAAGTCTCGTTATTTACCGGGGTGCTCTTTTTGTGCCCCTTTTCACTCATTTGATAATCAATGTTGCCACTTTACGGCAAGATATAATTCGCGGCAGCAAGTGTAGAAAAGAGGATGCACAATAGAGTTGTATTTATTATTGGAACGTAAAAAGCGGGGAAATTTATAAAGTGATTACTGATAGTTTGGACAAAGGGATTGTGTGCGTAACTGGAGCTACCGGCATGGTTGGAAGTAAAATCACGGCTCTTTTGCTATCTCATGGTTATACAGTTAGGATTTTAACCCGAAAATCCTATCCTGCTACTTCCGACGCGGAGGTTTTTAAGGGGAATATCCAAGATGAGGATATGTTAAGGAATTTTATGAGGGGTGCTAAGATTGTTTTCCATTGTGCAGCTGAATTAAAAGATGAATCGCAAATGGAGGCTGTGAATGTTAGAGGTACGGAGCTTGTTTTAAAAATAGCTGAAATCTCCGGTATAAAATATTTTTGTTACTTGAGCAGTGTAGGCGTCATAGGGAGTACAAACGTCAAGACGCCTAATGAACTGACTGCATGTAATCCGCAAAATACTTATGAGAAAACGAAATGGGCATCTGAACAAATAGTTGCTCGAGGAATAAAAGGTTGTAAGGTGGTAATATTAAGGCCAACCAATGTTATTGATGAAGAAAGACCAGGAGTCCTTGCGATACCTAAGCGTGGTTCTTTTTTAGACTTCTGTAAAGTTTTTGTAAAGGGAGGTGAATGTGCTCATATTGTACACGCTGAAGATGTGGCTGCGGCAGCATTGCACTTCATTTCGTATCCTATGGGAACTACGCCAGAATGCTACATAGTTTCATGTGATAGGGAGCCTTTGAATACACTTGCTGGGCTCTGGGCTCTTTATAATGCTTTTCGTAATAAAAAAGAACTACAGGATTTGCCCCCCCCAGTGCATTTGCCTTTAATAGTTCCCTATATATTGAGAAAAATTTTACGTATTAAATGCAACATGGGAAACATTCGTTATTCTTCAGAAAAACTTTTGAAAACTGGTTTTACTTTTAAACTTGGATTAAAGGGGGCAATAGACCGCATTGCGTCAGCTTCTGGGGGTGCGCAGGTATGAAAATATTGAATGTAATAATGCACATGGACGCAGTGACTGGTGGGGGGTCTGTTGAAAGGACGTTTCAAATGAGCCATTTTTTAGCTCGCATAGGAGAAGAGTGCAGTGTCCTTACGACTGACTCGGGATTGACTGCTGAACGTCTAAATACACTGGCAGGTATAAATGTGGTCGCTCTGCCTTGCCTAAATAAGCGGTTTTATATACCAAGATTTTCATATGCAAGAATTAAAAAACTTGTTTCAGCAGTAGATGTTATACATTTGATGAATCATTGGACTTTTCTTAATGCGCTTGTTTATTTCATAGCAAAAAAGCTTAATAAGCCTTATGTCGTATGTGCTGCAGGTTCATTGCCGATATATGGTAGGTCAAAAACTTTTAAGAAGTTATATAACTTACTTATTGGGAAAATGATTATCAGGAATGCATCTTTTTGTATTGCCATAAGTTCTGATGAAATTGAACATTTTAAATCTTACGGAGTAGAAGCAGATAAAATCATTATTATTCCTAATGGAATTACGGCTGATAATCTAATGAGTAAAGATGATGCTTTATTTCGGAGAAAATTTAAATTAAGCGATAATCGCATAATCTTATTTGCAGGGAGGCTAAATAAGATAAAAGGGCCGGATTTGCTATTAAGGGCTTTTTGTAACCTGAAAGAAGAATTGCATAATTATCAGTTGGTTTTTATTGGTCCTGATGATGGGATGTTGCCAATGTTAAAAGAGATTGTAAGCACCAACGAACTTCAGAATCGAGTTCATTTTCTTGGTTATTTAATGGGTGAGGATAAGTCTTATGCTTATAACTCTTCAGAGTTGCTCGTTATTCCTTCACGGCATGAGGCTATGTCAATTGTTGTACTGGAGGCAGGAGTTATCGGTAAGCCAGTATTGCTTACAGATCAGTGTGGTTTTGATTCTGTAGCAACTATTGATGGAGGAAAAGTTGTGCCAGCGTCCGTTGAAGGATTACGGCAAGGCTTAATAGAATTACTTGACGGTTCAGATCGCTTGGAAGCAATGGGAAAAAATCTCAAGAAATTCGTAAATGAAAATTTCTTATGGGATTCTTTAGTTAGTAAATATGTAAATTTATATAAGCGGATATTGAACAACGATAAGAAATATCATAAAAATAACGTGAATTCAATATAATGAAAAGGAACTATTTTCTTCACTAATTTTATCTAGATTTAGATAAAAAATCAAAAAATGTAAGTTTATTGTATTTTTTATTTTGCATAAACAATTGTTGTATATTGTATAAAGGAATTAAGTTATGTTTAAAAATAAGGTGCTTCTGATTACTGGCGGTACAGGTTCTTTTGGGAATGCTGTTCTTTCTAGTTTCCTCCATACTGAAATAAAAGAGATCAGAATATTTAGCCGAGATGAGAAGAAGCAGGATGATATGCGTAAAAAATATAATAATACTAAGCTCAAGTTTTATCTCGGAAGCGTAAGAGATCAAAAGTCTGTTGATAGCATCATGTATGGGGTTGATTATATCTTTCATGCTGCCGCTTTAAAGCAAGTCCCATCTTGTGAGTTTTTTCCAATGGAAGCTGTAAATACAAATATTATCGGCACAGAAAATGTACTCGATGCAGCAATCAGGCACAAAGTAAAGAAAGTCATAGTTCTTAGCACGGACAAGGCGGTTTATCCTATTAACGCCATGGGAATGAGCAAGGCAATCATGGAAAAGGTCATGGTCGCCCGGTCGAGGCATTCTTCCGAAGGTGGAGCAGTGCTGTGCGGCACAAGATATGGGAATGTGATGGGATCAAGAGGGTCAGTAATACCATTATTTGTTCAACAAATTAAGGAAGGAAAGCCTCTTACAATAACTAACCCTTCGATGACTAGATTTATGCTAACACTGGACCATGCGGTGGAACTTGTTGTTTTTGCTTTCAACCATGGAAATCAGGGTGATATATTTGTCCAAAAGGCACCGGCAACTACTGTGGGAATTGTGGCAAGAGCTTTGCTAGATCTGTACAATGCAAAAAATAAAATCAAAATTATCGGACCTCGCCATGGAGAAAAATTATATGAGGATCTTGTCAGTAAGGAAGATATGGCAATAGTCGAAGATATGGGAAATTATTTCAGAGTCCCTGCTGATACTAGAGATTTGAACTATGATCTCTTCTTTACAAAAGGTGATAAGCACATAAATGAATTAGAATCATATAATTCTCACAATACAAAACTCTTAAACATTGATGAAACTAAAGAGATGTTATTACAAATTGATGATATTAGGCGAGATTTAAAAACAATTTAGAAATATAATTTATTTGGTAATCGATAATGAAATTTTTAATTATGGGAGCTGGAGGAATGGCAGGACATGTCATTTCGACATATCTATCCGAATGTGGACATGATGTATTGGGATTTGATAGAAAGCAAGTGAGTCACTGTACCACGATCACAAATGATGTTTGTAACACATCGTTAATAAAAGAAATAATAGTCAATGGTAATTATGATGCTATTATAAACTGCATAGGAATACTTAACCAATTTGCAGAAAAAAACAAAGCAATTGCAGTGTATTTGAATTCTTACCTCCCTCATTTACTAGCAGATATAACAAAAAATATGAATACTAAGGTAATTCATATGAGTACAGATTGTGTATTTTCTGGGGAAAAAGGAAGCTATACAGAGGACGATTTCCCTGATGGAAGAACTTTTTATGACAGGACCAAAGCCTTGGGTGAATTAATTGACGATAAGAATATAACTATGCGAAATTCTATAGTCGGTCCTGATATTAATGAAAAGGGGATAGGGTTGCTTAATTGGTTTATGACGCAAACAGAGAAGATAGTCAAGGGGTATAAAAATGTAAAATGGACTGGAATAACCACCTTAGAACTTGCAAAGGCAATGGAATATGCAGCTAGTGCAAAGGTGTCTGGAATTTACAATATGGTCTATTCTGAGTCTATAAGTAAATATGATTTGTTAAATTTGTTCAATAAGCATATTATGAATAATAAATATGAAATTGAGCCATGGTTGGAACCTGTGCTAGATAAATCGCTTAAACGTACTAGGTATGAACTTGGATATTTGATTCCATCCTATGAAGTAATGATTATCGAGATGGCACATTGGATGAAACGGCACAAGCAATATTATCCGCATTACTTTTTATAGAGGCTAGATATGAGAAAACTAAAATTAATTACAATTGTAGGAACAAGACCTGAAATTATAAGGCTTAGTGAATTTATTAAATTAGCTGACAATTATCTTGACCATATCTTGGTTCATACGGGCCAGAATTATGATTACGAACTAAATCAGATTTTTTTTGATGATTTACAGCTGCGTAAGCCGGATTATTATCTGGGCGTTGATACTTCTTCTCTTGGGCATGTACTTGGAGAAACACTAATAAAAGTCGAGGAAGTTTTTAAAATAGAACAACCTGATGCTGTTCTTATTCTGGGTGATACAAACGCAAGCATTGCAGCAATAATGGCTAAGAGAATGAAAATACCTATTTACCATATGGAAGCTGGCAACCGTTCTTACGATCTTAATGTACCGGAAGAAATTAATCGTCGCATAATTGACCATATTGCGGACTTTAATCTTGTTTATACCGAGAATTCACGACGCCATCTTCTTTCGGAAGGGGTGCCTCACCGTTATATTTATCTGACAGGATCACCAATGTTTGAAGTGCTTCAAGAGAACATGAAGAAAATTGAGAGTTCTAAAGTTCTAAAATTGCTGAATCTTGAAAGGGGGAAATATTTTATAGTTAGTGCGCATAGAGAAGAGAATGTAGATTTTTCTGAAAACCTCGGAAAAATTTTAACGGTTCTTAATCGATTGGCGGAAGAATATAATATGCCGGTTGTAGTTTCCACACACCCACGCACCCGCAAGCGTATTGAAGATATGAAAGACTTAAAAATTGACAATAGGATTCAATTCCTGAAGCCATTCGGATTCTTCGACTACAATGCGTTACAAATAAATGCTAAGTGCGCTATTTCTGATAGCGGTACAATTAGTGAGGAATCAAGCATCCTTAATTTTCCGGCTGTAACAATGCGTCAGGCTCTTGAACGACCAGAGGCTATTGATGCTGGAACAATTATTCTTACGGGCTTGGATGCTGATATTGTTCTTGAATCAATCAGACTTGTTATAAATGAGTTTAGTCAAACGGGTGGGTATGGTCAAATTTGTCCAGAGTACAAAGTTGAAAATACATCTTGGCGTGTATTAAAATTAATTCTTGGGACTGCAAAACTCAGTAGCCGGTGGCAAGGAATAGAGCAAAATTAATGAATTATCAAATTGCAACAATAGAAGTTTTGATTGGATTATTAAAATTATTTCAGTGCCTTTAGCTAGAGTCTTATATGGGAAAAATTATTTTTATAACTGAATATTTTGCTCCGGCGCAGACTACTACAGGTTTTTATTTGACAAAAATTATTGAGAAGGCTGCTAGTTTCTGTGATAATAATATTGAAGTATGTTGTGCAACTGTATCAGAGGTAGGAGATTCCGAAAAATATAAATTTAAAATCACTAGATATGATTTTGATTGGCTGGACAAAAATAAACTATTTCAGAGGCTTATTAAGTTTTTTTTGATGACATTAAGGTTTTCTTGGTTTGCTTTTCGACATATTAAGCAAGATTCGGTTGTTTTTATGGTAACTAATCCCCCCCCCGTTCTCCTGTTTCTTGGATTGTTACGAAAATTTCGCAGATTTAAATACATCTTGCTCATATATGATGTATTCCCCGAGAACCTTATTGCTGCTAAACTGTCTACAAAGAGATCTCTAATGTATCGATTGGCATTGAAGTGTTTTAATTGGGCTTATCGTGCCGCTGATCAATTGATCGGTATAGGCCGTGACAATGCAGAAGTAATTGCCCAAAAAGTCGGTTCAAATAACAATATATCCGTTATCACTAACTGGGCAGATACCGAAGCAGTCTATCCAATAAGAAAATCTGATAATCCCATTATTAAAAAGTATAATCTTGAAAATAAAACAGTTTTTTTATTTGCTGGTAATCTTGGAAGGCTCCAAGGCATTGAAATGCTATTAGAAGCTGCGCTTAATGTAAAAGATAAAAATTTTCAACTTGTTTTTATTGGCAGTGGTGTATTGAGAGATAAAATTCAAAAATATATAGCCTTAAATCCCAATGGGAATGTGCTGTGGGCGGGAGAGTTTTCAATTAGTGAACAACTAACGTTCTTAAACGCTTGTGATGTAGGTGTTGTATCTCTTGATAATGAAATGTACGGATTAGGAGTTCCTAGTAAGTCTTATTACTATATGGCTGCAGGAAAACCGATATTATTTGTTGGAGATAAAAGATCTGAAATAGCGCGTGTGATACAAGAAGAAGATATTGGGTGGATTGTTGAACCAGGTGATGTGTTATTATTAGCCCAAACGATAGACGATATCTGTCTTTCTTTAAAAAAATATATTGCTGATAAAGGAGACCGTGCTAGGGATACAGTTGTAAGGCGATTTTCTCAGAAGATCGTGTTAGAACAATATTCTAAACTGTTCAGTCGAGTAACACGGTAGGGTAAAGATATTATGAAATTTCTCGTTACTGGTCATCCAGGATTTCTTTCTAACAGTTTTGTTAGATATTTTGACACTAAAGGATATGATATTTATACGGCAGGTTTACTAAAAGCGAATAGAAGGAATCATATTGTTTTTGATTTGTCTTCAGATATTCCTCCATGTTTACCTGATATTAAATTTGATATTGTTATACATGCAGCTGGGAAAGCGCACACAGTCCCCAAAAACAAAGACGAAGAAAAATTATTCTATAAAGTTAACTTTGATGGCACGGTTAATCTGATAAAGGCGTTAGAGAATCTGACTGTCGCGCCAAAGGTTTTTATTTTTGTAAGCACTGTTGCAGTTTATGGCATGGAAACTGGTGAAAATATTGATGAATCAATAGAGCTATATCCTGATTCCGCATATGGGAAAAGCAAGAAACTCGCGGAAGACTATATACTGAACTGGAAAACTACAGCAAAGAAAATGATTATCAGACTGCCTCTTCTTGTTGGGAAAAACCCGCCCGGCAATTTGGGGAAAATGATATCATCTATAAAAAATAGGACATATTTCAACATCGGGAATGGATCGGCAAAGCGAAGCATGGTTTTAGCTGAAGATATTGCTAGATTTATTCCGACGTTGGCTCAGCACGAAGGAATATATAATCTTACTGATGGCTATCATCCTTCATTTGCTGAGCTTCAAAGTAGAATTTGTGAAGTTCTAAAGAAAAGGAAGAACCCTAATATCCCGTATCCAATTGCAAAAGTACTTGCGAGAATTGGAGATAAATGGGATAAAATACCGTTTAATTCTAATGTACTCAATAAGATGACTAGTAATCTGACATTTTCTGATGAAAAGGCTAGAATAGAATTAGGTTGGAATCCTGGAAATGTATTAGATGAAATACCGACTATTTTTTAAATTCTAAATGAAAAGAGGTGCACTATGGCTATGCGACAAATAAAATTGTTGTCATTGTTTTTTCTCCCATTTTTCTTGTTTTCCTGTGCTGTAGTAACTGTCAAAAAAGTTACACCAGATAATGTAAACACTCCTGGAGTTAGATATTATCGTCCTTATCCTTATCTTTTAGTTACTAATCAAAGTGAATACAAAGTTATTTATTTGCCTAAAATGGATGAAGAGTATTCTGTTTCTACTAGTCCTGGTTTCGGTTCGGCTGGAGCGAGTTGTAAGCTTGTAGACGGATGGAATCTTACTGAATACAGCGATAAACTGGATTCTAAAGTTCCGGAAACGATTAGCGCCGTATCTGGCCTGCTTAAAGAGGCTGCTGCTGCTGCAAAGGGAATGACAGATCTAAGAGGGCTCTCTCCAGGTTTGTATCGTTTTGACTTTGACAAACAAACCGGATTTGTAACAGGTTTAACGTGTGTAAAGGAGTTCTAAAGTTATTGAATGAAGAGTTATTTTCAGAAGTTCAGAAATTTAAAACTTTAGAAATACTAATGGAGAAAATGATATGGCGAAGAGGGCTTTGTTAGTTGGAATTAATAAATACAAAATTCCGGGCTCTGATTTGAACGGATGCGTAAATGATGTTACAAACATTCGGGATATTCTTTTAAGCTATTTTGGATTTAGTTCGTCGGATATTAGAGTATTGGTGGATGAACGGGCTACCAAGGAAAATATCCTTAGTCGTATTGAGTGGTTGATAAATAAGGCAACTGATGGTGACTCTCTTTTGTTTCATTATTCCGGACATGGCTCGCAAGTGGTTGATCGAGATGGCGATGAACTCAAAGACAAGATGGATGAGATACTCTGTCCGCATGATATGGATTGGGATGGAAATTTTATTACTGATGATGACCTTGAAAAACTATTTGGAGCCCTTCCGTGTGGAGTAAATTTAGAAGTATTGCTTGATTGTTGTCATTCAGGTACTGGTACAAGAGAGCTTTTGGCTATTCAAAGTCTGCCAACAGAACTATCCTTTAAGTCAAAGTTTATTTCGCCTCCAATTGACATTGCTTGCCGGACTGATGAAGACCTGGAAGTGAGGCAGTTATTTAAAGGTAGCAATCTTCTAAATCATGTCCTGTTTGCCGGGTGCCGTGACAATCAGACTTCAGCTGATGCTTATATTAATGGCAGCTACAATGGAGCATTTACTTATTACTTCGCCAAACACTTAAGAGATATGAATGGTAATATCACGAGAGAAGAGCTCGTCAAAAGATTACGAGCTTCACTAAAATTCAATGGATTCAGTCAACTTCCTCAGCTTGAATGCGAAAAAGTGGAAAGAAAAAAGAAAGTGCTGGAGTAGGCGTGGTAGTTGGTAGTCCGGAGAAGTTAAGATATGCTGCTTTTAACACTGATTTTTACTTTGTTGTTATCCTTAATTGTGGCTCGGCTACAATTAATTATGCATCTGAATTGTCAATAATATGTATGTACTCTATAGGTAAATTTTGAAAATGAATTCTCATTCTAAAATTGTACTTTCAATAACAGCCCACCCAGACGACGAGGTGCTTGGATTTGGCGGAACTTCATACACACTGAGCCAAAAAGGATTCAGTATTTATAACTTAATACTCTCAAGTGAAGCCGAAGCAAGGCAAAATCATCCTAAAATTGAGTTTTTAAACAAACATACATCTAAAGTTCAGAAAATAATCGGAGCTCACCCTCCAATACTTGGGTTTTTCCCCAATATTAAGTTTAACACCGTTCCTCATCTTGAACTTGTGCAGTTTATCGAGAAGTACATTGAAAAAATATGCCCGGATTACATATTTACACATCACCCTAATGACGTCAACAATGATCACTATCACACTTCAAAAGCATGCCAGGCTGCTGTTCGCCTTTTTCAAAGAAAAGATATTACTCCGATTAAAGGTGTCTTTTTTATGGAAATTCTTTCTTCAACCGACTGGGCATTTCCAATCGGTGATCAAAACTTTAATCCAAACACTTTTTTCGAGATAGGCAAGGAAGGACTTGATAAGAAAATTGAAGGCCTAAAAGGCTATGATGGCGTGATGAGGGAATTTCCTCATCCCAGGAGTGTTGAGGTGCTTACTGGTTTGGCAGCCTACAGGGGAGGGCAGTCTGGCCTTAATTATGCAGAGGCCTTTCAAGCAGTATTTCAAAGGAATATATTTTGATCATGTATTTATGCATTAAACGACTTATTGATATTATTGTTTCTTCAATAGCTTTAATTTTGCTATCACCGATAATGCTTATTATTTCGGCGATAGTGTATTTGCAGGATTTTCATAATCCTATATTTTCACAGAAACGTGTTGGTCAGAAAGGGGCGCTCTTTATTCTTTATAAATTCCGGAGTATGCCTGTAAATATTCCTAATTTAGAATCTCACGTGCAAGAAAAATTAAAGATTACTCCATTTGGTAAAATTTTGAGAAGAAGCAACCTTGATGAAATACCTCAGTTATTGAACATTTTAAAAGGCGATATGAGTTTGATTGGTCCTAGGCCTCCTATATCATCACAAATAGATCTTATTAAGCTTAGAAGCGAAAATAGGGCAATTCTATTAAAGCCGGGGCTTACGGGATGGGCACAGGTTAATTCTTTTGATAATATGCCTTATTATGTTAAAGCTGAATTGGACGGATATTATTATGAAAATATATCTTTTTTGCTAGATGTAAAAATAATTCTGATGACATTAATTTATTTAACAAAAAAACCACCTACGTATTAAATAACAAAAACTACAGAGTTAGGGCATAATTATTATGAAATTTGCATTTTGTACATGTGTTCAGATCGGATTAAGTTGTATGGAATCTATATATCGTGCGAACGGTAAGCTTGATTTAATAGTTACTTTGCATGACTCGAAAGCTAAGCAGAAATCAGGTAGAATTTATGTAGACGATTTTGCTCAGAAGCATAAAATTTCTGTACTTAAAATAAATCATATTAATGACAACGAAACGATTGAATCATTAAAAAAACATTCAATTGACTGGTTTTTTATAATAGGGTGGTCTCAGATTGCTTCAAAAGAGGTAATTGATGCACCAAATTTTGGGGCAATTGGCGCCCATCCAACTTTACTCCCTGAAGGAAGAGGCAGGGCTTCAATACCTTGGGCAATAATTAAAGGGTTAAAAAAAACTGGAGTGACTTTTTTTAAAATAGATGAAGGCGTGGATACAGGGGCAATATTGAAACAACAAGAAGTTATTATAAATGAGGAAAAAGAAACTGCAATGACTCTCTACGATAAAATCAATAAAGCACACGAAATATTGATTGAGAGCCTTTATCCTGATTTGCTTAATAATGGAGTCAAACTTACAAAGCAAAATGAATCTAATGCTACTTATTGGGAATGCCGAAAGCCAGAAGATGGAAGGTTGGATAGTTGCATGTCTGTTGATGAGGCAGATCGACTTATAAGGGCAACAACTAAGCCTTATCCCGGAGCATTCATAATTAAAAACAATAAAAAAATGATAATTTGGAGTGGCAAAAAGGGAGTCGATTCCTCTGCGTCATTTATCCTTGATTTCAAAGATGGTAAATATTCTGTTTTGGAGTTTGAATAAAATAATTCTAGCAGCCTGTCGGACTTCGTCTCGACATCCTGCTAATAAAATTTCTCCATTGATACATATAAAATTTTAGTGTGAACTCTTGCTTTTAGCTCATAAAATGGTTTTTCCTGCGCATAAACAGGCGCTTTGCCTCTGTTACGTACTGGCGGCCTGCATATTCATTAGATTGAATAAGCGCTTGATATTATAAGCACTTTTTACAAGTTCAAATTCTGTCGACACTTTTTTCAATCCCCGAACCATAAATGTCCTGAATCCGAGTACCTGTTTTATAATTCCGAAT
>JAJXWI010000043.1 GCA_021781705.1 bacterium
ATGAGATGAAGCCCAAAATCCCGCTCAGATATGCCGAGATTCAAATTTCTCAGGTGCCATATACCAAGGGGGATGCAGGCAATCAAACAGAAAACAAATCCCTTCTCAACTCTCTCTTTCCACGGGCGCTGCCATAGCAGCAGGAATGCGCCCAACGCCGGCAATATTAATGAAATTCCCGCATATCTTGTTATAGCAGCTAATCCTAAACACAGGGAGCCTGTCAGAAAAGTAAAGAAATGCGGGGTGGTCATATATTTAACAAGCAGAATATATCCACACAATGAAAGAGCTAAAAACAAAGATTCGCTCCATGCAAATGACTGGACTATAAAAAGGTATGGGGAAGAAATAAATAATAAAATTGCAATAACAGGAGCTGCTATACTTTTCTTCGTATAAACATGGACGGCTAATCCAATAAGAACAATATTAATTCCGAAAAGGAAAGCATGTAAAAATCGAGCTGTTTTTACAACGTTATTGTTGAAGAAATCAAAAAGCGATAACAAAAAGGGGTAAAATGGAGGATAGTGAGCTACTGGATGGCCCATTACATAAAATCCATTCCCAGTTTTTACATTTTCTGCGACTTCAAAATATATAGCAGAATCATAGCTTATACCTACTTTTTGATTAACGAGAAAAAATAGAATAGATGCAACTCCTCCGAATAGTATCATGCAAAAGATAATAACAAAACTTCTTTTATTCATAAGCTACTACCCCGAAGAAATTAGCTCTTAATTATTTTTGCCTGCCTGTCATCTTATTTGAGTGGTTTTATCCAGAGTGCGGGTGGCTACCAAATTTGCACCGCTTCCGCATATGTTTTTACAAATTATACTTCCCCGGTTAATCGGAGCTTCTATCTGAATTTTAAATATTTGCTTCATTATATCGAACATTTTTTCCTTTGATACGGAGCAATCTGTTTTTACGGACAAAAGAGGCACCCTTGCTCCCATGATTTTTACAGTAGAAGTCACAACCCTTTCTGGAGAGAAGATTTCTTTTCCCGCATATTTCGCACCTCTGTTACAAGCATTTCCGAGAACTCTTATAATAGCCTTATTATTGTATTCAACGGCAAGATTGCAACCCAATGGACAGCTTATGCATATTATTGTTTTTTTCATATTCATCCCTTATTCAAAATAGACATGAATAGCGTCGGCATTTTCAGGAACAGTATCTATTTTTATTCTTTGCATTTCGCTAGGAAAAATCTTTTTATGCGTCTTTTTATAAAGTACAGAATCTCCCGCTTTTACTATTATCGCTGCATTTTCTGCCGGAGCTATGGTTCTTAATGAAATCAGCCCAGGCTTACCGGGTTCTAGCGTAGATGGCAATGCATATCTTACAAGATGTCCTGCTTTTACAGGAATGCCTTTTGCCTGAACAATAGCAGTTTTGAAATATTCACCAGCTGATTTCCCGCAATCTTCCGCTTCTTCAGAAGCCCAATCAACCAGATCGTGAACGTGTAACACATTGCCGCACGCAAAGATGCCGGAAATGCTTGTCATCAGATTTGAATCTACCAAGGGGCCGCCTGTAACTTTATCCAAGCATACTCCAGCATTTGAAGACAACTCATTTTCCGGTATTAATCCCACTGAAAGAAGAAGCGCGTCGCATGTAATATTGAAAGTGTTTTCTTTTAAAGGTTCGCGAAATTCGTTTATAGGCGCTACGTCTACTGCTCTTATTCTTTCATTTCCGTAAATATTTGTAATAGTGTGTGAAAGATACAATGGAATATTGTAGTCATTAAGGCACTGTACAATATTCCTGTTTAGTCCCCCAGGATAAGATTGAAGTTCTATGACAGCTTTCACTTTCGCACCTTCCCACGTCATTCTTCTTGCCATTATCAATCCGATGTCTCCGGATCCGAGAATTACGATTTCTTTTCCCGGCATATAACCATAACGGTTGACAAGTTTTTGTGCTAATCCTGCGGTCATTACTCCCGCCGGCCTGCTCCCGGGAATGGCAATGTTCCCTCTGTTTCTTTCCCTGCAGCCCATTGCCAGAATAACGACTTTTGCATTTACCTCAATAAGCCCACTAGATTCTGACATCAAATAGACTTTTTTTTTCTTGCCTGTAGATACTATGTCTATTGCGCAGGTTTTTAATAAAACTTCAACATCAGTGCTTTTTAGAAAATCAATATAGCGTTCGGCATACTCTGGCCCTGTAAGTTCTTCCTTGAATCTATGCAAGCCGAACCCATTATGTATGCACTGAAGTAGAATCCCCCCTAGAAAATCTTCTCTTTCCGCAATCAAAACTTTTTCTATCCCGTTATTTTTGAGGGAAAGCGCGGCCGCCATTCCTGCCGGCCCCCCGCCAATTACGATAGCATCAACATTTTTAATCATTAGTTCCCGTTCCCTTTCTTTATAGGATACGGCGCAATTTCCGAGCCTTTGCCTTTTTTGGTGATTTTGTCAAATGGGATTCCTGTTTCCCTATGTATAATTTCCATAACTCTTGAAGTGCAGAAGCCGGCTTGACATCTTCCGGTTCCTGCCCTGGTAGCAAACTTAATACCGTCAAGCGTTGTGTGCCCATCCCTTATCGCTGCAATTATTTCAGCCTCCGTAACATTTTCACAGCGGCATACAAGCTTTGAATAGGCCTTATTTTTGTCAACAATTTTGCCGTATTGCTCAAAATCACGTTTTTCCAACAAATGCCTTATTTTTGTACAGACAGTTTTGCGGTGAGGGTCAAAATTAGATTTCAGTTCCATTTTCACCCCTTCTTTTGTTATGACTTCTCTGATATGTTCGGCTATTGCAGGCGATGCGGTTAATCCTGGAGACTGTATTCCAGCGGCATTTATAAATCCTTGAACATCAGTTTTTCCTATGATAAAATCTCCATCGTTCCCTACAGCTGCGGGACGGAGTCCGACGAAAGATGTAATTATATCGGATATTCTTACTCCGGGAACCATTCGTTGCGCCTGCTGAAATACTTCCTTTAAGCCTTCTCTTGTGGTGCTGTAATCAGTTTTATTTTCAGTATCAATGGCCGTAGGTCCCACCATCACCGGCCCGTCAATCGTTGGTATTACCAGCATTCCTTTTGAGTTGCTGGAGGGGCATGGAAAGACTACCCTTTTTATAAGAGTTCCTACCCGCCTGTCAAGCAAGTATTCTTCGCCTTTCCTTGGAACTATTTTGAAGTCTGTGATTCTCATGTGCTGGGCAATTTCATCTGCGTACAGACCTGCAGCATTTACTATACAGTCGGCAGTGAAGCTGTTCCCAGCTTCTGTTTCTACAACAAATCTGCTGTTATTGTTCTTGCCTATCCACGATACTTTTTGATTAAGTAACAGTTCTGCTCCATTTTCTCTGGCATTACCTATAAGTGCAAAGCAATACTCATAAGGGCATATAATGCCGGCCGTTGGCGCGTACAGGGCGCCTAGTATATCAGGGCTTAAGTTTGGCTCCATTTCAAGCACGCGTTCTCTTCCCAGTATTTCCATGTAAGGAACCTTGTTGTCGAGTCCGCGCTTGTAATATATCTGAAGAATTCTAAGCTCGTCTTCATCGAAGGCTACCATCAGTTCTCCCCTGCGTTCAAACGGAAACTCGAGCTCTTCGCAAAGACGGTCGTATTTCCTGTTTCCTGGAACTACAAACTTGGCCTTTAAAGACCCTTGCAGAGAATGAAAACCCCCATGAATAATTCCTGAATTTGCTTTGCTTGTGCCGAAGGATACATCAGCCTCTTTCTCGAGCACAGCTATCTTAATTTTGAACTTGGATAGCTCTCTTGCTATAGCCGCTCCAACTACACCGCACCCTATGATTATGACTTGAAAATCATTCTTCATCCCAAGGGAAAAAGCTACTTATTTTTTAGCTTGCTTGGGAGAAGTTTTTTTCTTCTTTGTCGTAGGTTTTTTTTCTTTTTTGGAGGAATCAGGATTCTTCTTTTTTCTTGAAACTTTATTAACGGCTTTATTAATGGCCTTTTTAATTTTGCCTGAAACTTCCGATGAGATATCATTGGATGCTTCAATTACTGAATCAAGAGCTTTACGTAAGTCTTTAGATGTTTCTTTACTGACAGTTTCAACCGAATCAAGAGACGAATCAAGAATAGAACGAAGATTCTTCATCACTTTTGAACCTAAATCTTCGCTGGAATCGAAAATAGAATGCAACGTTTTCTTGAGATTTTCAGAAGATGCATCTGCGATGTTTTTTGATGCATCACGAGTCGTTTTGACTGTCTCTTTTACATTTTTATTGATGGACGAGGATATATTTTTAGTCGCATCTTTTACTGAAGTTTTCACTGTCTTAATATCGTCTGATATCGCTTTTGGAATTTTTTTACCAATTTTTTTGATTACTTTTTTTATTAGTCCCTTTGATTTCTTTTTTTCTTTGGCGCTCATAACTACTCCTTAAATTCGATTTGACTATTGCTACCTACTAATTTTTAGCACAGAATAGTATTAAAAACAAGTAGCATCCCATTTATTACACAATTCTACGCTTAAAATAGGCGGCGACTTTAGTGTAAGAGAAAAATATATGATGCACATATGGAAAAAATATTGCTAACATATATAATCCTATTGTTTGGGTATTACTATTTTTAAGGAGTTAATATGATAAAAAAAGACTCTTTCATAAAAAGTCTTGAGTTAGAATTTTTTCGTTTGCTGAAAGCAATGAAAAAAAATCCATGGGCGCCGGATATTAAGGATGTTTACTTTGTATACAGGCCTGTTCTTGCGTTATACAGGTTCTTTTATTTTATATTTGTGGACTTTATTCAGAAGAAGACACTTATGGTAGCCTCGGCCCTGAGTTATGCCACAATGCTTGGCATCATTCCTGTCATGCTGGTTGTAGTTTCTCTTTCAAAAGGGTTTCTAGCGGAAAACTTAACCAAGAATACGCCATCTATAGTTGATTATCTGGTATACAAAATTGCCCCAGTATTTAACAATTTCAGCGCAAACAGCGGAATGAACTTGCATAATACAATTCAAGAATATATCAACACGCAATTAATTCCCATGCTTACGAACATGAATTTCAGCAAGATTGGAATTTTCGGAGCTATTGTATTAATTGTGATATCATTTTCACTTTTTAATACAATTGAAAAGGCTTTCAATGATATATGGGGTATTGCTTTCCGGCGTCCGATGTGGAAACTCGTGTTGAACTACTGGTTGGTAATGGCTCTCTTTCCAGTGATTATGCTCGTCATCTTATGGCTTACTGGTTTCAGTATTTTCAAGGATATGCTTAATATTAAGTATCCATACTGGTTTGCCGAATTAATATCTGAGCAAACAGGTACTTTTATTGCCATCTGGGCTTTATGCTCCATTATGTATTCGATAATTCCTAACACCAGAGTAAAATTCATCCCGGCTATTATTGGGGGAATAGTTGGGGGAGCACTTTGGCAAATAAATAACGTGTTAAGCTTTATGCTTGTTTCCAATGCAATAAGGACTCATTATATATACGGCAGTATAGGATTAATCCCGATACTGCTTGCTGCCCTGTTTTTTGGCTGGCTGATAATACTTTTTGGGGCTCATGTCTCTTTTGCCATACAAAATTTTGAACTCTTTCGTGTGCAGACTCTTGCCAGACATATTCAGCCGTATGATCAACAGGAAATGTCAGTTATGTGCATTTCCATTGTAGCCCTACATTTTGTTAACAGGAAAACGCCTCCTACTCTTACTAAAATTTCACTCCTTTCAGGGCTTCCGGAGACATATCTTTCTAATGTCCTTGACAATCTCAGGGAAGCAGGATATTTGGATAAAACTTCTGATTCTCCATCGAAATATGTGCTTACGATATCTCCCGAATCCATATCCTTGAAAAATATCATGGATAACGCGATAGGAGCATATAAAAGCGAAAAGGGAATGCCTCTTGTTTCAAATAAGAAACTTTGGAAAGATGTAGTTACTATTTGCAGCAAATACAGATGCAGCTACGTAAATGAAGCAAATCCTTATCTTACCGATATTGTTAAAAAATTGAATCTGGATTTTGAGCAAACTGGGAGTTGATAAAAATTAAAATTTTGCCGGTTGGGATTTATTTTAAGCTTTTATATCGCAACTCCCTTTTGAAGAGCTCATTGATCTTTCTTTTTCCATTCCACGGGCGTGAGCCCATGGGAAGCGTTATCACATAAAAATCAAGCCCTCATGTAGGAAGCGGCGGAACTTTGAGTTTTTTCCCGACAACACGCTTCCATGCAAAATCGATGCCATTCACATTAAGACTGGCGCATACTTTATTGAATACTTACGAGGGACGTGCGATTTGCGGCGCCTTGTCTCCAATCTTTGCTTTTCTGTACCATATTTCAAATTCGACTGTTCCATTTTCTCCTTCGCGTGGAGCCCACTGACAACTATCTTTTTCCGACAGGCATGAATAGGGACCCTGTTTTATTTCCAGAACAACCGACCCTTCTTCCATGGAAACTAATGTATGCCAGGAACCGGCATCAATTTCCATACCTCTAATATCACCTTTTGCATCCAGATGGTATCGTTCGGAGACTTCCTCATTATCATTGAATATCAAGATATCCATCTTGCCTTTTAAGATTACCATGAGTTCCCATTTTTTGGGGTCAAGATGTCTATGCGGCCTTACATAACTGCCCGGTTCAACAGCCATACAGAGCCGGTGTATTTTATCATCCAGGTTAGGGTGAAGATTGTAGTGGCCTCTTTTTCTGGGCGATGCTTTTGCCTGCGTGACTAAATCGGCCATTAACTTTTTATCTACTGTTTTCATTCTTTTCACTATATAGCAGACCGTCGAACTTAATCACAACATTCTGCAAATTAAATTTTCCTTGCGTAACGCCAAAACTAATTGAATTTTTGATATTTTTGTAAAATTACACAACTAGCTGGTAAAGTCAACAGATTCTATTATTTTTAAATCTGGTTTTAGCTTATAAAAATTTTCAAAAACTGGATCGTTTGGAGTAAGATGTTGTGACGGCAAAAAATATTCTTGAAGACAATGAACTTTTCATAATTGATCTTGATGGCGTTGTGTACGAGGGAAATATTGCGATTGTAAACGCTGTTGAATCAATAAATAAGCTCCATTCATACGGGAAAGAAATCGCTTATTTTACCAATAACGCAACGCTTACGCCTGAAAGTTACAAAAACAAACTGGAAGGAATGGGCATACTGACCGAAGGTTCCCAGATTTATACAAGTGCCATGGTCTGCGCGCGCTCACTCAGGAATGCATATAAAAAAGGGGGGACAGTCTTTGTTGTAGGTGAAGACGGTCTCGTCAACGCGCTTACGGATGTTGGATTTTCTACACTAAATGTCAAGTATGAATTCGATGAAATAATTAAAAATAAAACGATAAAGGCAGATTTTGTTGCTGCAGGACTAGACAGGTCTATCAATTATAAAAAGCTTGCTGCCGCCTCTCTTCTGATTTCAAGAGGCGCCAAATTTTATGCTTCAAATACGGACGCAACTCTTCCTGATCCTTCTGGATTTCTCCCCGGAGCCGGTTCGATAGTTGCTTTTCTTGCGACGGCTTCCGGTACAAACCCTGAAAAGATTTTTGGCAAACCCTATCCCGAGGGGATTCAGCAGATATTGAAAGCTTTTTCATGTCATAAAAACAAAGCAGTGATAATTGGAGACAGGCTTGATACGGATATTTTATGCGGGAAAAATGCAAAAATAAATACCGCTATAGTGCTGACCGGCGTTACCCAAAAAAAAGATGTTAGGAATTTATCCCCCGAAAAAATGCCTGATTACGTTCTTAATGATCTGTCGGATATATTTTTGAATAAATAAGTTATTATACTTAAAGTGGACTATATAGCATTTAGTTATTTTAGACAAAAAAAATCTCCTTTAAAAGTGTTTTTTTATCATAGTTATTAGAAATAATGAGAGTTTATGAAAAATTAATGTGAGAGGTCGGTGGAGCAATCCGCCGACTCCTCGATCATTACATTCCATAATTTTCTCATGCCAAAATCCGACTAATTAGGGGAGAGATATATCGGTAATTGTGGCGTCAATACCAAGATTTTTATCACACATAAATAGAGGAAGAAAATTGCCGTCTACAGGAACGATAACTGTTGAGTCAAGTTCACCAACTTCTAGGGTATTTACACATACCCATCCATGTTCATTAGCAAATGCTAATCCAAATTCTATTTTACCTTCTCTGAGATTCCCTCTCATCGAAATCCTATCTCCTTTATTAAAATGAGCCTCGTGGAGACGGAATAAAACACCACTTGGAATTTTTCCTTGCACAGAGATACTCGGAGGTTCTGTAGTTATCGTAGGTTTGATGCTAGAGCCCCATTTATAAGGCATACGACAGTTTGCAAAAGGAAGATAATTTCCCTCACTTCCACTTAGGGGAGGTGTCTGCATTTTTGGTCTATTTTTATTGCCGCTCATGATTTCTATCTCACAAATCGCGTGCTCTAATATTTGTTTTTCTATACCGTTCAGCTGTTGAGAAAAACTGGTTAATGCTCGAACTTTCTCTTCAAATGATAGCCTAGCAGCCTGTCGGACTTCGTCTAGACATCCTGCTAGAAAAAAAAATTAAAAATAATCTGATACGGATTTATTTCAACTACTCTGCCAGCCCTTTTTTCTGCTTTTTCAACAAATACACAGTATTACCTGCCGTTTCTACAGCTATAAATTCTTCTTTTTTAAGATTCTTGCAAATAACTGCAAATTATTTAGATTGCTTTTGCAATTCCCTAGCATGTTTGTGGATTTAATACAGGTTTTCTGTATAATTTAGGTTATTATGGGAATTCATAAATTTCTACAAGGAAATAATAATGAGGAGATTATATGAGCATAAATAGAGTGATGTTTTTTAGGCGTATTGTTTTGTGTGGAATAATAATAATTCTGGTAGTTTCGGCAAGTTGCAGGGTCGCAAATCCTCCTCCCCCGCCTCAAGCGTCAGAAAATATAGACATACCTCAGGAGTATGCGGAAATAATGACAGACCAAGAGGATTCTACAGGCATCAGAAGAGGATGGATAAATTATGACGGGATAGAAAAGTATGATAAAGTGATGATAGATGTCATGATGGATGCCGGTAAACTTCAGAATTCTGCATGGGAACAAGTAAATGGCAGAAGGCTTGTCGCCAGCCTTGATGAAGATTATAAATATCTTGCCGACTACACAAAAGATTCATTCATTAAAGCGTTCCAAAAAAGTAAACATTTTACCATCGTTAATGTTGCCGCCCCAAGTACTCTTAAGATTAAGTTTATAATTGTTCAAGTCGTAGCAAACAAACCTGCTATTGGCGCTCTATCAAATTGCTTTTATCCATCACCGATAGGATGGATTGCAATTCCTATAAAATTGCGAATGGAAAACAAATCGCCTAGCACTGGCGGGGCCATAGCGATGGAAACAATCATATCGAATTCTAGTACAAAACAAATAGAAGCTGTGTTTGCGGCCCGTGAAAAAGGTCCGACTTCTGTCTTTGACGCAAATAGGTTTGTTTCATACGGCAATATAAGAAATATTATTGACATGTGGTCTAATAATATTGTATCGACGTTAGATCAGATAAAAGAAGGCAAGAGAGACCTGCAAGCAGCTGAAACTGCAAAAGCATTCGCGCCTGTATCATTCTAAAAGTGGATCAAAATCCTTACTGTTTATTCGGGAGAAGAACCATTGTTGGGTCTGCTTCCGAATTGAGCAAGCTGATTGATTGAAAAAAATGAAACATAACTCAGCCAGATCTTGCCGATTACGGCGGGTGCGATCATAAAATAAAAATCAGCCGGCACTCACCAGAGACGCTTGTCGAGAGAGCGGTACTGAACAGCCTCGCATACATGCTGAAGCTCTATTTTTTCTTTACAATCAAGGTCTGCAATCGTTCTCGATACTTTAACTATTTTGTCAAATGCTCTGGCACTTAATTTAAGCTCATGTATGACTTGTTTCAGATAATTCGCCACTTCCGTTGTCAATTCGCAAAACTGCTGAATTTCTCCGGTTTCCATTTGTGAGTTAGCGTACTTTCCCCTACCTTTTAAGCGATCACACTGCACTTTGCGCGCCTCAACGACCCGTTTCCTTATTTCCGTGGAAGTTTCAGCTTTTACGCTGTTAAGAAGTTCGTTTTCATTAAGTGGATTTACTTCAATATGTATGTCTATCCTGTCAAGAAGCGGACCTGATATTTTGCTTCTGTACCGCATAATGCTATATGTTGAACACCTGCACTCTCTCTGAGCGCTGCCGAAATGTCCGCACGGGCATGGATTCATTGCAGCAACAAGCATGAACCTGGCAGGAAAAGTAAAGCTGCCTGCTGCTCTTGATATTGTTACATTGCCGTTCTCAAGGGGCTGCCTTAAAACTTCCAGAACATTTCTGTGGAATTCAGGAAGTTCATCTAAAAATAAAACTCCATTATGAGCAAGGCTCACTTCTCCAGGTGTCGGAATACTTTGCCCTCCCAGAAGCCCTGCATCACTTATAGTATGATGCGGAGCACGAAACGGACGCACTTTTATAACAGGAGTGTTTTCAGGCAGAAGTCCGACTATGCTATGGGTCTTGGTAACCTCTAAAGCTTCATCTATATGCATGGGGGGAAGGATTCCTGACAACCTCTTAGCCAGCATGGATTTTCCAGCGCCGGGAGGTCCGATCATAAGAACATTGTGCCCCCCTGCGGCAGCCACCTCCAATGCTCTTTTTACATAAAACTGCCCTTTTACTTCCGCAAAGTTAGGGGTGTTTTCAGGATAAACATCCTGATTAAAATAAATTGAATGATCTATTTTAACGGGCAATATTTCCTTCTTTCCGGAAAGGAATTCGTAAGCTTCACGAATGCTTGAAACCGGATAAACTGGGATTCTTCCCGAAGCAATAGCAGCCTCCTCGGCATTACACGCAGGTACCATCAGGTACTCTATACCATCAGATTTTGATGCCATAATAGCGACGGGCAGAACACCCTTCACACTACGTACCGATCCGTCCAGGGCAAGTTCTCCTAGTATAAGAGCTTTTTTAATCCTGTCCGATTTAAAAACGCCATTTGCATAGAGCATTCCAAGAGCAATAGGTAAATCAAAAGAAGCGCCTTCTTTTTTTACATCGGCTGGCGCAAGATTTATTATCGTTTTCCCAAAGGGGTAGGGCAGCCCGGAACTCTCTATTGCCGAATGCACCCTGTCTTTTGACTCCCTCACGGCATTGTCTGGAAGACCGACAAGATTAACATATGACTCCTTGCCGTAACCTGTTGCATTAACCTCTATCGTAACCCGATAAGCGTCAATCCCCGCTATGGCAGCCGATATTACGGTCGCTAACATTACCTATCCCCATTTTTTAATATTTATCCGTAAAAATAAAAATTATTTATCGTTCTTATGGAAATGCTCATAATTTGCGGCAGAATATTTGACTATCATATTAGAAGTGACCTTGTCCAGCCCACATTCAAATAATATTTCCGAATAATCGTCCTCTTTCTGGGTAGCTTTTGAAATGCTGGTTTTACCATAATAAATACCTTCTACTAAAAGCCCCCACGGTGGCTGAGAAGACTCATTGCATAGCCTCATCGCTATCATAGAGCCATGCTTGTCAAGCTTTAACTTCAGGTCAAACTTGTCATTCTCTTTCGATGGAATGGCAGTAATAAGCTCTATGAGTTTTGAATTGATTTCAAAATGCTTTCTTACCCAGACACTTTCTCCTCTGTAAGAAGGAACCTCTTTTTCTCCAAGATTCGCCCTCGGGTACTTAATAACCTGAGTTAATGAAACAGTCCACTTTGGAAGCTCCTTTTTGTCTATTCCGTCAGCAGTCTTATCACTAGTCAACTTCTGAATATGCTCACATGAGGTTGACAAACATACAAAAACAAATAAAACCATTACTTTTAACATAAATTTTCTAAGCACTGTTTTTCACCTTTCACTAAAAATTTCCAGATATGACTATATTACCATAAAAGCCCTCCAATTGCATCATAAATTAACCTTAATTTTTGTTTTAGACCCGCTATTTGTATTTTCACACTATTTCACTAAACTAGAATTTATTCCTTGCCAGGCGCGAACAAGTGCTGTAACTTTAATACCAAATAATTTTATTAGTAATAACTCAAGTGCTTTTTGCATTGAGTAACGGAGAATTTCAATCATGAACGCAAATCTTGAAGAATGCATATTAAAAGCAATAGAATCTGACAACAAAAAAGATTTGGACGATATTCTAGAGCTTCTCGAAAATGAAAAAATGACAGATACTCTGAAAGAATATATATCTCTTGTCATTGACAATTGGTTGAAAAATCCGGATAAGCAGCAGAATAAAGTATTTTTTTTAATAGAACTTTCTAAATTCTTTAAGGAAGGCGACTTTCCAGAACTTAGAGCAGCCCTTGCACTGGCTATAAAAAGCTTTCTGCCTACAGGCAGCAATAAAACTACTGCAATAAAAGCATTGGGAGTAAGGAATAAAGAAATGCCGCTCTCAAAGGTCTACACTAGATACAGCTATCTAAAAAAACTTCAAAAAGGACAGATATTTCATAATAATCTTTCAAAAACATGGGGAATTACGGGAGAGATCGACTGGATAGTCGGAACAATAGCTCTTTTCAATTTCAACGGAACTCTAGCCCAAGACATGGAACTTGAATCATTTTTCGACAATTCCTGCCTTTTTAAAAACATCGAAGAAATAAAAAAACTTCAAAAACTTAAAAAGGAGCCTAAAAAGAGTGAAATTATCACAATCCTTAAAGAAAATTCAGTCACTACGCTGGATGATAATGAGTTAAAAAATATACTCCTTGAACTTCTAGTTCCCGGAATGCTTTCCCTTGATGAGTTTAATTCATGGTTCCAAAAAGATGACAATGAAGAGGATTCCGACGGCAAAGAGACAAGCCCGCAAAGTGCGAGAAGTATACAGGAACTGCATAATATACTTGTCGGAAATCAGGCATCACCAGAAATCTTTACAAAAGAAGTAAAGTCCGGCATATCCCATATATTGAATCTATTGAAGCCCTCTTCAGGATTAAAAGAATATTTGCTCTGGGCGGACTGTATTTGTTTACAGCTAGATCATTATTCAAAAGAAGACATTAATCTTCTTATACCTGTTAATAAGCAAGTTCAAAACATAGTCTGGCCTGAAGAAAGCGAAGAAGGTAACGAAATATGGATTGGGATATGGACACAATTAAAGGCCCTCAGCCTTTCCTCATGGATAAAATATACCGAAGAGGTAAAAGGCATGGAATATCTGAAACAAATACTTAACTCCCTGCCATGGAAAGTCTGGCCTATTCTTACCGGTAAATTGAGCACTACTTTTATTGAGTCAATAATAGAAGAGGCAAACAAGATAACCAACCCTGAAATGCTTCTATGGATATGGAAAAACAAGTCAAAAATTAGTACAGAGGCAATCAATAAACTAAATTACACCGTGGTAATTCCTGCAATATACAAAGCAAAATCCGGAGCACTCTGGCAAACGGCTCCCAAAGAATTGAAAAAACTGCTGCTGGGTGACTCAGAATTCCAAAAAACAATCTTAAAAGATGAGTCAGAAAATGGGATTATAGCGCTTTTAGAGTTTCTGAATAATACCCAAGCGCTTACCCTTCATGACAGACAGACATTAATAGTAAAACTGTCAAGATTGTCAAACAAAATAAGAATTATTCTGCAGTCTGATAGAGCAAGACTCCTTATCACCAGCAAACAACAAAAATCAGAGGATTCTGCAAAAAACGAAACATTCATCACATCATTTAAGTCATATAACGAAAAAATTGCTGAACTGCAGGACATTATAAATCGTCAGATCCCCGAGAACACGGAAGCAATTGCCACGGCCAGAGCACATGGAGACCTTAGAGAAAATGCAGAATTTGCAGCTGCAAAAGAAAGACAGAAATTTCTGAATGAATATAGAATGTTGCTGGAATCGAGGATCTCGACAACAATGCCAACAGACTTTTCTGAAATCCAGATTAAAGATACAGTAGTTGTCGGATCGACTATAATTATTGAATACGAAGACAAAACTTCAGAAACATTCCATATCTTGGGATCATGGGATAGCAACCCTTCAAAAAAATATATTTCTTACGAAACTGATCTCGGACAGGCCATCATAGGTCAAAAAATCAATGATACTGTAAATTTACCGGGAAATAAAATATGCAGAATAATCAAAATCGAACCTTTGTCAAAAGATATTGTCGATGAGCTTAAAGGAAACTAAATTTTTAATATGTCTGGGATAAGAAAGATGCGCTCCAAAATAATTCAAGTATTAGTTTTAAGCATTGCGGTGCTTTTATTTTCAAGCTGCGAGAGCTTGCCTGACGGAGAGCCCCCTGAAGGCCCAATCGTAACAATTGAAAACATCGCAGATCAGACCATGCCATTAAAAGCAGCTATAAATCAAATGGTTACAGCGCTTGCGACGTCTGAAGAACTTACTATTGAAAAGGATAAAGCCCCTCCAAACATTATCCCCGGCTCAACAACGATGCCAGAAGAGTACAGAGCCCAACTTGTAACTTTACCAATCAATGTTTTTTCTGAACTCTTGTCCATGGAGATTATGAATGTCAACCCGACAAAAACTGCAGACTATACTTTATCTTCAACTTTCGTAAAATTGGTGAAAACACCCCCCGAACTTAGTGGTAAATCGGCCTTTAAATGGGAAATGTCTTTGACTAAAACTGGATCATCTAATCCAGCCTGGACCTACTCTTTAAAAGTATTTCTGGAATAGTAAAATCTAAGTAATTGTGTGAAAATGATTGGATATTAGCCCAATCCTCAGCTGCGCCTAAAATTTCAAAGCGCAGAATTTTCGAACTTTGATATTCTTATTGAATTGCACTTGCAACTTAAATGTAAGAGGCTAAAATTCTAGAAAAACTCGATAATAATAGTTGAAAGGAGAAAACAATTATGAAGAAGATTCTTGTACCTGTAGACTTTTCTGATGTTACGGAACTCGTTATAGAAAATGCAAAGCTTTTCGCGAAATCGCTTGACGCTGAGTTAAAAATTATACACGTAGTTTCTGCTATGTCTACCGTCGGCGTTGCACAGGAGATGGTTGGAGGAGTCGTTGTGACACCTATGAATTATGAAGTTCTAAGGAATGAACTTGCATCAGAGCTAAAAAGCGAACATAAGAAAATGCTTGAAATTAAGCAAAAACTTAGTGACGATAAAGTAAAGGTAAAAGCTTTTCTTTTGGAGGGAGACCTTTCGAAAGTTGTTTTATCGCAGGTTAATGAATATGCTCCTGATATGATTATCATGGGGTCTCATGGACATGGGTATATGATGAAAGCATTGTTGGGCAGCATAACAATGTCTGTGTTAAAACATGTAAAATGTCCCGTCGTGATAGTCCCATGTAAAACTAAAAATTAGAAGTTGTTACCTGCTGATTAATACAAAAGAAGAATGACTCTTTGAAGAAAACAGGTTTTGGTTATCCATCACAATTTCTTTTCCTGGCTGACAAATAGGTTTTTCCCGATTTCCTGTATCTGCAAAGAGATGCCATTGTTGGTCGTGCCTGCTCTCAGGAAGTTCAAATACTAAATCTTTGTCGCTCATATTTATTCCAACATAAATATAATCCGTGTTTTCCTCATTGTTTAAGGTTTCCATTATGGTGTATGCAAGCACTTTGCTTGAATCGGACCAATCCGGGGCATTTGGAATTAAGCCATGCCACTTAAATTCAATAGGGGAAATCATTGAGGATGTCCAATGATATTTGTTTGGATGCAGCGAGTGATGTATCTTTCTAAAGTCAATACAGCTCTTAACAAAAAAGTAAATATCCGCATTTCTCTTTAGCAATGTCCAGTTAATCCAGTTCATTTCTGAGTCGTGGCAATAAGAGTTATTGTTACCTTTTTTTGAAAATCCCATTTCATCGCCCATTTGAAACATGGGTACTCCATAACTCATAAACAATATCAGGAAGGCATTTTTTATTTGTCGTCTTCTTAAAATATTGACGTATTCATTGTCGGTTTCTCCCTCAATCCCGCAGTTCCATCCAAAGTTATTATTTTCACCATCTTTATTATTTTCACAGTTAGCCTGGTTATGCTTTCTTTCATAGGTAAAGAGATCATGAAGAGTAAAGCCGTCATGACATGTAATAAAATTAATAGAAGCCATAGGGCCCCTATCCTCATTGTAGATGCTTGACGACCCGACTATCCTATCTGCCAAGTGCCCCATCTGCCCGCTATAACCGGACAGGCACTTCCGCAAGGTATCTCTGTACTTTCCATTCCACTCAGCCCATCTGTTATAATTCGGGAATGATCCGATTTGATAAAGCCCGGCAGCATCCCAAGCCTCAGCTATAAGTTTACATTTGCCAAGAACTGGATCGTGGGCTATAGACTCCAATAATGGAGGGTTAAGCAATGGAGCCCCCCCTTCTCCTCTACTCAAAATAGCCGCCATGTCAAATCTGAACCCATCAACATGATACTCAGAGACCCAATATCTAAGACAATCTATTATGAACATCCTTACTATTGGATTGTTACAATTAAGCGTATTTCCACATCCGCTAAAACTCTCATACGCACCATCTTTTGTCATCAAATAAAAAACAGAATTATCTATTCCCTTAAATGATATTACAGGACCATCTTCGCCAGATTCTCCAGTGTGATTGAATACCACATCCAGAAATACTTCTATCCCGTTTTTGTGCATGTTTTTTATAAGTGTTTTTAACTCATCTGCGACCATCGTCGAATCGCACATCTCGCCTAGTGCGGAATAGCCGCTTTTAGGCGCAAAAAAACCAATGGTGTTGTATCCCCAATAATTAATAAGGGCCGAAGCATCAGGATTACTATTCCAATACTCGTGATAGTCTTCGATTTCATCAAATTCAAAAATCGGCATTAACTCAACACAGTTTATTCCCAATTCTTTCAAATAAGAAATTTTTTCATTTATTGCCGTATAAGTTCCGGGATACTTTACTTTTGAAGATTTATGCCTGGAGAAACCTCTGACATGCATTTCATATATCACCAGTTCATTCATTGGAATTTCAAGAGGCCTATCAGATTCCCAATCAAAATCATCATATATGCATCTGGCCCGCAACGGGTATGAACTGTCCTTATAAGTTTTTGTTTTCCATATATCTCTGCCTCCTATCCCCCTGGCATATGGATCAAGAAGTATTTTGTCAATATCGTATCGCCTCTCCCCCGGCTGCCATTTTTTAGTATTATCCTCCTCCCTGCTCATACAATAACCATACTCGAGATCTTCTTTATTCAAATCAAATATGGTCATGGTATAAACATGTCCTATTCTGAAATCTACCCACACATCTTCCTTAGATTCTATGTATTTAAATACTCCTCTAAATGGAATTTCAAGAAAAGGTTTTTTTTCACCCTTCTTAAAAAGGACAAGCTTGCAGAAGTTGGCATTTGATGAAAATATAGAAAAGTTCAGCCCGGCAGGAACCGATGTTGCCCCAAACGGGTATGGAAACCCTATTCTAACTTTATATCCCAAGTATTCATGAGTAGGAAAAGCATCCACTCTTTCCATAACATTTCTCCTATGATATTTTTTCAACACAACTAAGATTATAGTGACTTTGATCTAAATAACTGCAAAAGAGTAGAAGAATAGCTGTTTTTGTATTCAAAAATAGGGCAATCCTCATAGTTTCAATCAACAACTTTGTTTTATATCGCCTGTTACGCTATAATTTCGGAGGCGGGAACTGAACTTCAACATTTGAATGTCCTAAATCTGGAATTTAATAATGAAGATAAGGTCAAAACTTTTTATTACTTATACAGTGGTAGCTCTAATCCCGATTATAGCATTAAGTTCTCTGCTGTACTACAAGATTAAAAGTTCAATTCTCAGCTATACGATAGAGGAGTTAAAGCTTGCCGCCGAACTTAAAGTAGATGCAATTGAATCTTATTTCAATAACTTCAAAACAGATATAATTATTGCTCAGAGTTATTTGAATATTCAGATGAACATGCCTAAACTTATTTTTTTTCAAAACGATGCAAAAAATCCTGTTTATCAGGACGCTCTAAAAAAACTTGACAGCCAATACATACCGTACTACAAGGAAAAAGGACTTATCGCCTTCATTCTTTTAGATATCGAAAAAAAGATAGTCTATACTGCGGACAAACGTCATAGAGAGGTTGAAACTGGAAGAAATATTACTTCTGTTTATCCTGTCAAAGACTTAAATTCTTTGAATAACAACGACGTCTGGCTATCAGACGTTTTTATGCATGACAATCGCATAGAACTTTTAATATTTAATCATCTGTATAATAATCTTGACGGCAAACTTTTAGGGTATGTGGTATTTGGAATCAATATGGAAAATATTAATTCCCTCCTTAGAAACAAGACAGGGTTAGGCTCAACAGGCGAAACTGTTGTTGGCATAAAAGATGGCGATGAAGCCTTATTTATTTCTCCCGACTTCGGCGGGAAAACGGCAAAATTAAAGAAATCCAAGCTCAAGCTTGTGAAAAGCTCTCTTGTAGTGCCTAGCTAGTCGCAATTATTATACTTTCTTT
>JAJXWI010000044.1 GCA_021781705.1 bacterium
ATACTCCTTTTTTTTTTCAGAAACATCGTTTATTGTCAGGACAATTAGACCAGCATCCGGAAACGGATTTAAATAGAAAACACAACCAATCCCCCTCTAAAAGATAAAAAAACAAAGAAAAAAAGGATCCCGATCATATGTTAAAAAAAATTAAATTATTATGCATTGTAGTAATAGTACATACCTTAGTATCAGGAGGAACAGCGGTAGCAACAATTCGTACTCAGAATATCCCAGTATTTGGACACAATAAAATAGATGTCGAGATACATATATTCAAAGAAACAGGACATTTTAAAAGCATGCTTATAGCGCATGATACAAATGATGAAACGGAAGATTATGAAATAGTAAGGTTCAACATTTTAGATCTACCTAACATTGTATCCAAATCCCATCCATTACAAAGCTTTCTGAAAAATGCCAATACTGTAATAACCTATACTGCATGTATCTCTGAAAATCCCTTAAATACGTTCGGTGTCAATGATACACAACTCCTTCGGCTTCGACACAACTATCTTAATAATACGATAGAATGCATATATTCGGACGAATACTGCCAAGTTTGCCCCAATATTCAAACAGGTGTAGTTCTCATTAAAGTAAACATACTACCACCACCACAAAAATATTATCAGCCAGGGGACTGTACGGTGTTCGCAAAGTAAGAGCAACATCAAAGAGCCTGAGATACTTCTTTAAATAGGCGCGGGAGAGAACACATTTGAGTTCCGCATGTAAATATGATAGATATCGTTCAGCGTAGGACAGGATTCTAATTTTCGTACAGTTTTCTTAATGCTTTATAGCTCTTTTCAGATTCTGTTTTGTTTTTGCAAGAATTACGAGTCGTACTGAAATCGGATAAAAAATACATTACCTTATTATTATAGATTTTTTGCATTACATCTTTTTTTTCCAGAAACTGCATTTATTGTTAGGACAGTTAGACCAGCATCCGGAAACGGATTTAAAAGGGAAAACGGTGTAAAACCGTTGCGGACCCGCCGCTGTAATCGATGACGAAAGCTTGAAATGTCACTGTCCCGCAAGAACGGGATGGGAAGGCGAGTGATTAGGATGAGTCGAGAGCCAGAAGACCTGCTAGTTTCAATAGATGTTTTTTAACCGAGGAAAGTTAAAAAGCGCGAAAATTAAGAGGATTAAAAACGTTATCTTCAAAAATGAAGGTAACGTTTTTTTATTTTAAGCGGAGTTTTGTATGGAAAGAAAAAAGATTTTTAAAGTGTCTCTTCTGACGGCGGCTTTAGTAATTATGAGTTGTTCCAGGCATGGAACTAATAATGCGCCTGAACCGGCAAAAGTACAGACTATGCAGGTCATAACAAAAGATATTCCTGTGGAAATTAATTCGTTCGGGACACTATCTGCCAGTAAGAATGTAGACATAAAAGCTCAGGTGTCAGGGCAGGTAAGGAAGATTTACTTTAATGAGGGCAGCTGTGTTAAAAAAGGCGAACTTCTGATATCCATTGATGATGAATCGTATAAAACCAGGTTGAGGATTGACGAGGCAGCGCTATCTCAACACATTGAAGACTATAAATATCAGAAGCATGTGCTGGAAAAAGACGAGAAGCTTTGCCGGACCGGCACTATCCCTAAACAAACCTATAAAAAAATGCAGACCGACTTTGCACAGGTTGAAGCGCGATTGAAATCTGCCCAGGCGCAAATAGACCTTGACAAAATAAACCTGAAATACTGTTCAATAACATCCCCTGTGGATGGAGTAATAGGCTATATAAAAGTAGATGAAGGCAATATCATCACATCATCGGGAAACGTGCTTGCAAATGTAAAGGAAATTGATCCGCTGTACGTGGATTTTTATGTCCCGGGAAAAGACCTGTTCAGAATAAAAAATGCGCTAAAGGACAAAGGGGACGTAAAAGTCGTTATCAGTGTAAACAGCAAAAAAAATGATAACTCTGATTTTGATGTTCAATATGAAGGATTTTTAAAGTTTCTAAACAATGAGGTTCAGGATACCAGCGGAACTGTTCAGCTCAGAGGTATAATTCCAAATCCTAAAATGGATTTACTGCCGGGCCTTTTTGTAAGTGTAAAACTGATTGTAGGAGAACTGAAGAATGCGATTCTTATACCGGAAGAAGGATTGATCCTTGATAATGACAAGCATTACTTTTTTACAGTGTCGGGTGAGAGCATGGCGCGTAAAGTATCAGCAGAGGTTATCGGGACTTATGAAAATTACTGTGTCGCTGTCAAGAGCGGCGAAATCAAGTCCGGAGACAAGATAATAGTTACGGGATTGTTAAACCTGATTCCTGATGAAAAGGTTACGATAGATAATAGCAGCCAATCTATCTCTCCTGAAAATATCGGACATGGTGAGTAATCCTATGAATATTTCAAACCATTTCATAAAAAGGCCGATAGGTATTACTCTTGCAGTCTTTACTGTTTGCGTGCTTGGTTTTTTTGCATATTTCAGCTTGCCTGTGTCGGATTTGCCGACTGCTGATTATCCTGTAATTACAGTTACTGCTTTTTATCCCGGCGCAACACCACAGACAATGGCAGATGTAGTGGCAACGCCATTGGAAAAGCAGCTTATTCGCGTGCAGGGGCTGAAAAAAATTATTTCCGTATCAACTGATAGTTTTACGAAGATAATTCTTACCTTTGATTTGGGATGTGAACTTAATCAGGTGATACCTGATATTCAGACGGCTATTACTTATGCAAAAGGATACATGCCAAAGTTGCCTGATGACCCCAGATTTTCCAAGACAAATCCTTCGGAAAAGCCTGTTATGTTCATGGTTGCAGATTCTGATACTATCCCTCATGATAAATTGTTTCAGTTGTCAGATAAAAAAATAGGCCAGCCTATCAGTATGATAGATGGTATTTCAGCAGTAACTATATGGAGCGTATCTTCGGCTATCAGAATTTATCTTGACCCCCATAAGATGGCAAAATACGGAATTACCATGTCAGATATAAGCTATTCTTTATGGAATTCCAGCGCGCTTTCCTCTGGCGGCTACCTGACCGATAAATATCGTACATTTTCAATTTTGCCGGACGGACAGTTGACAACTCCTGAAGGTTACAACAACCTTATCTTGAAATATAAACAGAACGAACCTGTCAGAATTTCTGATATCGGTATGGCTTCATACACTCCTCAGCAGACAAATTACATGCTGAAATACTCCGATGCGATAGCGGGCAAAAACTATGTTAACCCTGTAATGCTTTCTATTTCCCGCAAGGACGGCAGCAACAGTGTCAGCCTTCTGAATGGAATTAATAATATGATATGCAAGCTGAAAGGCGAACTGCCTAAGTCTTTTAATCTTTCGGTAGTATATGACAGGTCTCTTTCGATTATCAGCTCTATCAATGAGATAAAGATTACACTGCTATTCGCAATTATTTTGGTCATTGCGGTAATTTATTTTTTCATAGGTAAAATTTCCGCCACGATCATTCCCGCCGTTATTATTCCTGTTTCAATGCTGGGTACCTTTGCTGTAATGTATTGCTTTAATTACAGCATTGATAATTTATCTTTGTTGGCCTTTACGCTGGCTGTCGGGTTTATTGTTGACGACTCAATTGTTGTTCTGGAAAACAGTTCAAGGCATATAGAAAACGGCTTGCCGCCTGATGCCGCTTCCATTAGAAGTTCAATGGAAATTACTCCATCCGTAATATCCATGACCGTTGCATTGGTTATTGTTTTTCTTCCCATACTGTTTATCGGAGGAGTTGTTGGTGGAATATTCAGGGAATTTGCCGTGACAGCGATTGTGATGATACTTATCTCGGGAGCGTTGTCGCTTACGCTTACTCCTATGATGTGCGCTAGCATATTGACATCTAACGGCAGAAACAGAAAGAATTATATTCAGAAAATTGTCAGCATATTGCTTAGGAAAATGATAAGAAAATACAGCTCTTATCTGATGTTGTTTTTGAAAAAGCCATCTCTCTCTCTTGTTTTGTGGTGCTTGTGTCTTGGGTGTGCTCTATTATTTTATTTCATCGTTCCCAAGAATTTTCTACCCAATGGTGATAGCGGAACCATATTCGGCTCTATCCAGGTGCCAGTCGGAGTTTCCTCAGAAAGAGCCCAACAGTTTCAAAATGCTGTTGATGATATTCTAAAAAAAGATAAAAATGTAGCAAAATTTTTTACTATTACAGGAATGTATCCCGGCGCCGACCAGTCCAACGGCCTTATGACCATCATCCTCAAAGATAGAAAAGATAGAAAATGTATGGATGAGGTGCTTGCGGACCTGAGAAATAAGTTTACAAAAATGTCCTTTAATCTTGGCTCTGTCTATCTTTCTCCTGTGCCTGTCCTCGATATAAATACGGGAGGAGAAACAACAGCGAACGGCGCGCAATATTCTTACCTTATTACGGGACTTAACAGAGATAAGGTGTTCATGTATGGACAGATGTTTGAAAGAGAGTTGAGGAAATGCGGCGATTTCAAGGACGTTCGAAGCGATATAAAACTTAACCTTCCCCAGCTTGAGATAAAAATAAACAGAGATAAGGCTTCCAGCCTGGGTATCAGCATAACTGATATTGAAAATACGCTTCTAACTGCTTATTCTCAGGGCAGGGTGGCGCAGTATATTAAAAACTCAAGCTTCTACGATGTTATAATCGAGCTTGCTGAGAAGTATAGAAGAACCCCGGAGGACCTTTCATCGTTATATTTAAAATCGTCAATAACCGGCAATATGGTGCCATTGAGCGCGGTTGTGCAGTTCAATAAAACTTCAGGACCTCAATCAGTTACTCACTATCAGCAGCTTGCGGCAGGAACTATTTTCTTCAATCTTGACGGAGGCGTCCCCCTCGGAAACGCTGTTGAAAAACTAGAGAGTACGGCGCAGAAAATATTGCCGCCTGGAGTAACCGGAGAACTTCAAGGCGAAGCAAAACAGTTTGCTGTTTCCATGCGTAACCTGGCAATACTGATTATTGCGACAATATTTCTTATGTACGTGGTTCTTGGACTTTTATATGAAAGCTATATGTACCCTGTGGCAGTCCTAACAACTCTTCCGGTCGCTGCAGCAGGAGCCATTGGAGCTCTGCTGTTATTTAACTCCGAGCTTTCCCTATTTGCTTATGTCGGGCTCTTCCTTCTCCTCGGCATTGTCGTTAAGAATGGAATAATGATGGTAGACCTGGCGCTTCAAAAAATCAGACTGGAAAAAAAGACGGCGCTTGACGCAATCTATAGCGCGTGCCTTATCAGATTTAGACCCATCCTTATGACGGGGCTTACTTCCATATTTGGCGCGATTCCCCTGGCAATCGGACTGGGAATGGACACATCATTGAGAAGACCGCTCGGACTGGTTATACTAGGCGGGCTTATAATCGCCCAAATACTGACGCTTTTTATTACTCCCGGAATCTTCCTCTACGCATACAAGTTTCAAACAGCAATCCTTGATAAGCACAGAATGACGAAATCGAGAGAATAGGATCAACGAACTACGAACTACGAACTATTTTTCTGTCGGGTTACAATGAGTTTTATGAACAGGCCAATCCTTTTTTTGACACTCTATAGAGCAATAAAAAGTTTTTTTACATTTGGAGCAAAACTTGAATTCTTTTTCTTTAGATTCCAGTTTTTCACATTTAGCACACTGCTGCCTTTTAAAAAGACAGTGTCTGTTTTGTGTCTCGAAATCTAAGGATATATTCATGTTGGGACTAGGCCATTCGAATGTCTTCTTGAAAGGAATTTTACCATATTTTGCTTGAGCATCTTCAATATCACGTTCTATCCCCATCTTAATGGCAAATTTTCTTAAAGCTTCTTTTGAACAAAAAGTTCCTTCTCTAATTATGCTGTCTGAGTATTTTTTTTCGAATCCATAAAGATATCTTTTATCAAGCTCCATAAAACCAGGACAAAATATCTCTTCATGAAATGGACATGTGTTATATATTTTCATCCCATCAGGAGTTAGTGTTACAAGGACTGAATACTCTGCATATGGAAAGTATCCCAAATCTTCAAAAAGGTGAGGATTCCATATTTTATCTTCTATTTGCTTCTCATCTGCAATGTTTAAATCATTCATGATTTGTCTTTTGACTTTTTTGACTTCCGCTTCTTGCGTCCTGTCTTCGTAGCGACTTTTAAAAGAAAAGATTTCGCCGCTTAAAGTGTTTAAATAACGTTCGGCATAATCATTACAAAAGCAAGTATAAATAAATCCCGAAATATCTTTAGAATTCGTTGTTCCATCTATGCCCAGCTCTTTTTTTGCCTTCTCTATAAAGTCGCTGAGATTACTGGTAAAATGCAGGTGGCCAACCACTGCTCTGCCTCTATAATGCAAGCCTATCCCGGTACAAGGACATAGAGATCCAATTAAAACGAATTTTTTATCACCACCTGTTCCTAAAGTTGTATAATACCCTTCCGTCACCAATACGATTTGCTTTTTTTCTTCTTCATTGAGGTGCTTATATTTGTACGGCAGTATTATCTCTTTTACTACCCCCGGAGATACCTCTAATTTATTTACAACATTACCCGACGCTGTGTAAGAAAAACAGCAAGTTATAAGGCATATTAAAATGCAGCGGTTCATTATCTTATTGACCCTTTTTTTGTAATCAGAAAATTCACTCATCCCTTTAGACATCCTTGGTTTTTTAAATTTTTTGGTTTTTTGAATAAAAAAAAATACCGCTCCATTCTCATGTTTAGTAATTTAATTTTTACTTAAAATATGATTTTTTGTGAAATTTATTCTCTTTTATCAAGGATAATTTTTATTTGTGATATTATTATACATGGCATAAAAGTGGGATGTATATGCAGTATTTTGCAAATTTCATGCGGGTGAAATTTTATTTAGAAGTGTGTCGAGACGATGTCCGGCAGGCGTGCTAGACTTTTCTTTTTACATGGATAATCAAGCAGGTGCTGAAAAGACCGAAGAATATGATTGACGAAAAATATGTAATGTCTTCAAAATTCAGGATTCCTTTTTGGATGGAATCAAAGTGATTGAAAATACTCAGACCAGATATGGTGTCGGTAAACCACACTGGGGCCCAGGTTGTGAACATGTTTGTAAGGGATGGGTGTCCTATCAATAGAAGGATAAGGCACAACACGATTGTATAAATGTAGCTTATTATCTGATTCTTGCACAAAGCTGAAGATATTGAGCCCATCGAAATATATGCGCCTCCCAGCAAAATAGCTCCGAAATATCCGCATAAGATCGTGCCATTATCGGGATTGCCGAGCCAGTTTACTGTCACTATAATAGGGAATGTAAGAAGGATTGAAATAATTATTATTGCCCATGCGGCCAGGAATTTTCCAAACACGGCTTCGAATATGTTTATGGGCATAGTAAACAGTAGCTCCATAGTTCCCGATTTTTGCTCTTCTGCCCATATTCTCATGGACATGGGCGGAGCCAAAATAAGAAACAGCCATGGGAAAAAAGGGAAAAAACTATATGAGAGAGATGCCTGATTATTGTTGAGAAAATTGCCAAATGGCGGAGCTCCGAAAGTAAACAGCCCTGACATCAGCAAAAATATTATTATAAAAATATAAGCCAGCGGGGATATAAAGTATCCGAGCAATTCTTTCTTGGCAATTATTAATGATATGTCAAAAGAAGGCTGTATCTGTTTATTCTTTTCTTTCATAATCTGATATTTTGAAACTCGAAATAGTACTCAACACTCAACACTCAATACGTTAAAGTAACCTCTTTGAATATTTCGGCAAGGCTTTCTTTTTTTGTTTTTGCCTTGAGTTCGACAGGGGTTCCTTCTGCTGCTATTTTCCCTCCGGAGATTATAATTATTCTGGAACAACAGTTTTCAGCCTCATCCAGGATATGCGTGGAGAGAAGAATTGTTTTTGTTTTTCTCATCTCCTTTATCAGATTATGAATCTGCTCCTTTTGATTCGGATCAAGCCCGTCCGTCGGTTCATCTAAGATCAGGTAGGGCGGGTCATGGATTATTGCCTGCCCCAGGCATACCCGTTTAGTATAGCCTTTTGATAATGTGTCAATGGTTTGGTAGATGACTTTTCCCAGGTCGCATAGCCCTATTACTCTATCTATCGCACAGGTCAACTCTTTTCCTTTCAATCCTCTGATAGAACCGCAAAAATTAAGGAATTCCAGTACTGTAAAGTCTTTGTAAACTGGTGCATTTTCAGGCAAATATCCGATAACTGTTTTTGTTTGCCGCGGGTGATCTTCGACATTTATGCCGTTTATAAGAACAGATCCTGAAGCGGGAGAATAGTACCCTGTAATCATTTTCATTGTTGTGCTTTTTCCTGCCCCGTTCGGACCTAAAAAACCTACAACCTCGCCTTTGCCGAGCTGAAACGATATATTGTCAACCGCTTTAAAGAATCCAAATTTTTTAGTAAGATTTCTAACTTCAATCATGGTTGGTTTGTGGTTCTTGGTTTGTGGTTCGTGCACCTAACACCTAACACCTAAATATTATTCCCATTCCTTTAATTTTGTCTGGATAAAAGCAACGATTTTTGCGTGAGTTTCCTTGCCATTTCCTTCGACGTGAAGAGGTTCTCCAAATTCAATATAAACGTCTTTATCTCTGCTTATTTTTCCGAAGTCTTTTACAACTTTGCCATTCCCCCAGAAGTCAGTCTTGATAGCTATAGGAATAATGGGCACTTCGGCTTTTTTCGCCAATTTTACGCCTATTGAGTTAAATGCTTCCGGATTGAACTTTGCGGTTCTTGTGCTTTGCGGGAAGACTATCATCGAGCGGCCTGATTTTAAAATATCGGTGCCTTCATTCAGAACGGTTTTTAGATCTTCTACTGGATTTTCTCTGTTTACCACCACAGGCTTGGTACTTCTCATTATCGATCCGAAATAAGAGCTTTTAATGAGCTCTTTTTTTACTACGAAGCTTGCCACTTTTCGCGGACAAATTATGCCGGGAAGCAGAAATGTCTCAAGCGTGCTCGCATGATTGCCTATGAATACGACAGGGCCGGAAACTTTGTCCATATTCGACATTCCGCGGAAATGAATTTTTGTCCCACAGCCTTCGACAGAACGACGGGCATAATATGAATCATCGCACCAGTCCTCAATGGTATAACGGCCTTTCTTTAGAATTTTGAAGGTGGCTTTTATTATAAGTAATATCATCCTGTAGAAGAAAAAAAGTCTCGTGCCGCAAGATAAATAATCACCAAACATTCTTGGCGTGTTTTCAGGTGTATCGTAACTGTCCTGTCTATAGTTGTAATCCATACAGAATCTCCGCGTTCCCGATAATTTTGATGGCCTACAATAACCAGATTTCGCTTCTCTTCAATTCAAAAAAAATATTTCTCTGTGAAAAGAATATGCCAGGTTTTGTATTGAGCACCCGTTCGTATTACTGATTTTTTTTTAAAACTTGCCTTTCTCTAATAATAGCATAGACTTACATCGTGGTGAGGGTAATAAAAAAGCGCCCCCTGATTTGTGAGGCGCAAGAGGACATTCCGAAATTTATTTTAGGTATGATTTATGGATAAGAATACCAACGACGTGAAATATTATGCGCATACACAAAATGAAAATGGTAAATGGCATTACCTTGATCAGCACTTGAAGGAAGTAGCACGATTTATTGAATCTTTTGCATGTAAAAAAGAATACAAAGCTATTTTTAAGATAACAGGCCTATTACATGATCTCGGGAAATATCAGCCTGCTTTTCAGAATTATCTCTTAAATGGCGGACAAAAAGGTAGCGTTCCTCATGCTTCATGGGGCGCAGGGTATGCAAGAATCCTCAGACTGCTTGAAGCTTCAATAGCCATTGACGGGCATCATAAGGGGTTACCAGATAATGCAGCATGGAAGGGAGATACTGAACCTTACAAAAGAGGAGATATTCCTTCCTTCCTAAATATTAAAAAAGATTTTATTAATGATACAGAGTTTCAAGAGGTTGATATTGAGCCCATTAAATTTGAAACAAAATCAGATCGTGAATTTTTTATTAGATACCTTTTTAGTGCGCTAACTGATAGCGACTGGTTATCTACGGAAGAACATTTTGATCAGGAAAAATTTAATAAGCGTATTGGGTCTGTTTTAGAGACAGACAGAATGATAAACAAGTTGGAAGAGGAATTCTCTAAAAAACCCAAAAATGGAGAGATCAATCACTTGAGAAATGACGCTCTAAAACAAGTTCTTGGTAAAACAGATATGCCTTGTGGTTTTTATTCTTTAGCTCTTCCAACAGGAATGGGAAAAACTTTGACTTCAATGGCGTGGGCTTTGCATCATGCGAAAAGGAATGAATTAAAACGGATAATAATAGTTCTTCCGTATATAAACATCATAGATCAGACTGCCCAGATTTTGAAGAGCATTTTTGGTGAAGAATGGGTTTTAGAACACCATTCCAGCTACAATGAAGGTGACAGTAGCAATAGAAATGAAGCAGAAACTTGTTCTGCTATTCAGGAAAGAAAAAAACTGGCCTGTGAAAATTGGGATTATCCAATAATTATAACGACAACTGTTCAATTTTTTGAGTCGCTGTTCAGTAACAGCCCTTTCAAAGCTCGAAAGGTACATAATATAGCAGAATCAGTAGTGATTTTTGATGAAGTTCAGACATTTCCTAAAGAAGTAATATTGCCTACACTTCAGATACTTAAAGATTCTCAAATCGTAATGAAAACATCATTTTTGTTCTGTACAGCAACACAACCTGCTTTTGAAAAGAGCTATGGGTTCGATGGGATAAGTGGAATTTATCCTTTGATAGATAATCCTACAGTACTTTATGAGAAAACAAAGCGCATTGAGTATCTGTTGTTGAATAACTTACAAACAGTTGATTATGGCAAATTGCTTGAGTCTGTAGTATCGGCAAAAGATTCTGTTCTTGTTATTTTCAACACTAAAAAAGCAGCACTAGAGTTTTATAAATTGGCTAAGATGGATTTGAATTGGAATAAGAACTATCATTTATCAACGGCAATGTGCCCGACTCATCGAAAAGAGGTGATTAAAAACATTCGGGATGATCTGGAGGCAAAGAAAAAAATATTAGTAGTTTCTACTCAACTTATAGAAGCTGGTGTCGATTTTGACTTTCCAATTGTATTTCGTGCTATGGCGCCTCTTGAAGCGATTATTCAATCTGCAGGTCGCTGCAATCGTGAAGGGAAACTGGGAGAATCAGGCGGTAAAGTGTTTTTATTTAAATTGGAAGGTGGAGAGATGCCCGATAAAACCTATGCAGCTTGTGCGTTCCATGCAGAAGAATTTATTAAACGAGATATAAATCAACTTTATGGAAATAAGATTTTTAATGAGTACTATGCTCAAGTTTTACAGCTCTATGTTGATCCCGATAAGTTCAATATTAACAAAGCTCGGGAGAGGTTTGACTTTAAAACTGTTAATGATGCATATCATATAGTAGACTCAACTACTGAATCTTTATATGTCTATAACTACAGCGAGAACAGTATCAGGTTGTTTAATTCGCTAAAGAATAAGGAATTTCTATCCAGGGAGGATTTTCGTAAAATGCAGGCATTTACAGTACAAGCTTATGAACATTTTATTGCTCAAAATGCTTCAATGTGTGTTTTTATGCCTCAAGGATTTAACGTGTGGTATGGAAATTACGACAGTATGGTAGGCATTTCAATAGAACCGCTAACTGCTGATAAATATATTGTTTAAGAGGAGGTTTTATGATCGATAATCGAATCGTAAAAGTAAAAGTCAAAGGTGATTTTGCGTGTTTCACAAGACCGGATTTGAAAGTTGAGCGCATGACATATCCATGCATGACGCCGTCGGCAGCGCGCGGAATTTTGGATTCTATTTTATGGAAACCCGAATTCCAATGGTATGTAAGGCGAATAACTGTTTTAAATCCCATTAGATTTGCAACTATTAAGCGTAATGAAATTAATTCAAAACAAGGACAAAACCCTATTGTGATTGAAGAAAAGCGTGCTCAAAGAAATAGTGTTATATTGAGAAATGTTTCTTACATCATCGAAGCCTCAATTTATCAGAAAGAAAGAACAGATAGAAATAAGCCGGAAAAATATATAGGCAGGAAGGGAATAGATTCTGATAATGACGGAATGTTTGTTCGTAGAGTCAAGAAGGGACAATGTTGGCGCAGGCCATATCTTGGAGTGAGAGAATTCTCCGCAGATTTTTTGGAGGTAGATGGGACTGAACAACCGATTCAGGAAACAATTCCTATTGGAAGTATGCTTTTTGATATCTTCTATGACGAGAAAAGAAAACCTGAGCCATTGTTTTTCTATGATGTTGCCATACGTAATGGCGTTCTAAACTGCGAAGTTCCGGAGAATGAAAAAATGATGCAATCCAGCCATTTTCGTCCTCCAATTGATAGCGAAGTATCTGCTGCGATTTATGAGTTTAATCAGGCAGAGGAGAAGGAGGCTGTATTATGATCAGAGCGTTAAGTGAATTAGGTAAGACTATTCGGGCCAATAAACCTGATAATGAATTGGTTCATAATGCTCTAAAGCAGGAGCCAATTTCTATAGAGTTAATTATTTCCCTAGATGGTATCTTTCAAGGATTTCAACTAATTAATAATATGCAAACCTATTCTGAGGCTATTACAGCAAAAAAAGGAAAAGCAAGACTTTTACTCGATAAGGCAGAAGAAGTTCTTTGTTATGGCGATGAAAAATCTAAGAAAAAACATGAATTGTTTCTGGAGAAATTGGCTAAATATCAAGAGCTATCAGTACTGAATCCAGTTATTGATTTTTACAATAAAAATAGGGTTAGTGGTGTGAAAAAAGCTTTAGAAAATTTTGAAACAGCCATTCCTAAAGAGAAAGACAGAAGAGGCAATATTGGATTTCGCATTGCAACAGAGGGAATTCGTATTCATGAAAAACCTGAGGTTTTAAAGAGAATAATTGCAGAATATGAAATGGAGCAGAAAAGGCTTTTATCGACCAGGCAAAAACAATGCTCTATTTGTGGTAAAAATGACTATCCAGTAGAAGACATTCCTCACGGTATGATAAAGAAAGTACCAGATGGGCAATCTAGTGGTTGTGCTTTAGTTTCATATAATGAGCATCCTTTCGAGTCTTACGATTTAAGCGGGAATGAAAATTCTTCAATATGTACAAATTGTTCCAAGACTTACGTTGAAGGTTTAAATTGGCTTTTATCTGCTGGGAATGAAATTTTAATCACAAATAAACAAGGCAAAGAGAAAAAAGAATTCCGTTATACTAATCGCAAAAACTTTGGATCAGATACGGCTATGGTTTATTGGACTCGCAAGAATGAAAAAGTTGATGAGATAGACTATTTGGAAGCGCCAAATTCTGATAGTGTAGCAAGTTTGATAGATTCTGTGTCATCTGGAACCGAAGGAAATAGTCGATACATCGAACCTGACCAGTTTTATTCTTGTACTCTCTCCGGCTCTGCCGCGCGTATTGCGGTGCGGGACTGGATTGAAACCAGTTTGTTTGATTTTCGTAAGTCGATTGCAAAATGGTTTCAGGATATTTCAATTCTCGAGTATGACAGGGATTTATCAAAAACTAAAACACACTATGCTCGATTATATGATCTAGCGAGAAGTTGTCAAAAGAAAAACAGTGATGGGAGCTATGATAAAGATGATAAATCATTGGCGAGAGTTGCCTCATGTTTATGGAATTCTGCATTGAAAGGAACCTCACCTCCATTATGGGTTTTAGCAAAAGTGCTTCAAAGAGCGCGTCTTGATAAACATGGTGTTACTTCTGATAGAGCGGCTTTAATTAAACTGATTTTAAATAGACATAACAAAGGAGGTAGTTTTGTGATTACAGGAAAGATTCAAGAAGGCGATAAGCCGGCGGCATATGTTTGCGGGCAAATTTTTGCAAAACTTGAAAGCATTCAGCATGCAGCACTGGGAGATCTTAATGCTGGAATAAGAGAAAGATTTTTTACCTACTCTATGACTTCGCCTAGTGCTGCTTTTGGGAGACTTTTTAATCTAAATTCGAAACATTTTACTAAGTTGAAAAACGAAAAACCAGGGCTTGCTGTAACCCTTGACAAGGAACTGCAGGAGTTATGCAAAGACATAGATATAAGCAGGTTTCCTGCTACTTTCTCTTTAGAAGAGCAGGGGCAGTTTGCTATAGGTTATTATCATCAAAAACAACAACAGTTTAGTGGGAATAAAGTAAACTAAAATAAAGAGGAGGAATAAGATGAGCGAAATAATAAAAAATAGGTACGATTTTGTGTTTTTCTTTGATGTAAAGGATGGGAATCCAAACGGAGACCCGGATCAGGTAAACTTGCCTAGAATTGATGCAGAAGATCAGCATGGATTAGTAACTGATGTGTGTATTAAGAGAAAAGTGAGGAATTATATTCAGTTAAAGCATGACCTGAAAGCTCCATATGATATTTTTATTAGGCAGAGGGATATTAACGGAGAAGAAAGTTATCTGAATAAAGTTATCGGAAAAGCGCCTGGTGATATTGCATCCGAAAAACGTAAAAAACTATGCGGTGATTCTTATGACATTAGGGCATTTGGAGCCGTGTTAAGTACTGGCACTGGTGAGAAGGAAAGTGGCAGTAACGACGTATCAGAGGAAGAAGGAGATGAAAGTACTAAGAATAAAAAACAAAAGAAAGAAAAAATAAGAGGTGCAGGAACTGTTCGTGGCCCTGTTCAGTTTACGTTCGCCCGTTCAGAAGATCGCATATATCAGGCAGAACATTCTATAACACGGTGTTGTGTTACTACTGAAAAAGAAAGAGATGACCAAGCAAAAAAAGACCGTGAGTTTGCTTCTACATTTGGTAGAAAATCTACAGTTCCTTATGCTCTTTATAGAATGCATGGTTTTATTTCTGCTGTTGATGCAGAAAAAACTAAGTTTACGGAGGAAGACCTTAAATTATTATGGGAATCTTTAATTCATGCTTTTGAACATGATCGTGCTGCCGCGAGAGGAGAGATGACTCCGAGAAAATTGGTTATATTTAAACATTCCAGTCATTTAGGGAATGAACTGTCAGGGCGATTATTTGAGCGTGTAAAAGCAAAGAAAAATGCAGAGCTTCCTCGAGGAGTAGAAGATTATACTATTGGTATTGATAAAACGAATATGCCGTCAGGAGTTGAAGTTAAGGTATGGCCTGATGAGAATGTATTTTGAGATAATCAATATTCCTCAGGGCGTAACGATAATAGAAAAGCTCTGATGAATAGAAACTGATTAACTTCACCTGCATTTCGTAACATCAGATAGGGAAAACATGGATAGAAGTATTGAGAAAAAAATGTCCGACAGAGCTGTTGAGATTGGCAAGGCAGGAGACCCTGCAGGTTTGTCGGAGCTAATTGATTTCTTGAAAATGCCATCACAGCTTGTAAGGCGGCTTTCGGCTTCCGCTATAGGGAAGCTGGCCGGTCTTGTTGACGCGAAAGCTGCAGTTTCGGCGCTGCATTTTTTATTAAACGATCCTCATCCGCAAGTCAGGCAATATGCAATAAAAGCTCTTTCCGTGTATGGGGCTAGCTCGGCTTGTGCTGTTAATGATTTGCAAGATATTGTGGACAACCATTCAGAGAAGGATTATAACCGCAGAGATTCAGGATTGGCTGTAAAGACAATATGCGAAGCTGTGCGGATATCTGAAGAAAAAGCGGAACACAAGTGTATCAGATGCAGTGTGAATGTTTCTGCCGGCGAATACGCGAAAAGCATGCGATCGTTTCAGCGGATTTATTGCGCTAAGTGCTTCGATGAAATTTTTCTAAAACGCAGAAATTTTGATACTGAAGTAGAAAACAATAAGACCATTAAAGCTGAAAATGGGACGTTGGTGCAATCCGATGGGGAACGCATCATTGCTAATTTTCTTCACGAAAATGGTATCATATTTCGTTATGACGAACGCATCAGAATAATAAACGGATTTGCAATACGTCCGGACTTTTATCTTCCTGAAATTGATGTTTATATCGAGTACTGGGGAATGGATACTCTCGACTATAAAATTGGAATGTTGAAGAAGCAGAAGCTCTATCAACAGGAGGGGAAAAAGCTAATTTCCCTCTATTTTCAGGATAAGCCCAATATTCCAAAAATTCTTTGTGAGAAGTTGGCAAGATATATCAAAATATAGCGTTACGGAGCAGATCTAGCGTAGTAAGCGGTTATTAACCTCACTTCTGTTTTCTGACATAAAGAGATAATGGAGTCAATAATGTATTCCGAAGATGATTTTATTCAGCTTTCGGCTCTTCAGCACTATCTGTTTTGCGAAAGGCAATGCTACCTGATTCACAGAGAAATGATATGGCAGGATAATTTGTTTACTGCCGAAGGAAATGTTATGCATGAAAGAGCAGATGAGCAGAAACTTTCAAGATCCGGGCCGGATATAAAAACAGAGACTGCCCTGTACATATGTTCTCGCACACTTGGACTTGCAGGGAAAGCAGATGTTGTGGAGTTTCACAAGGAAGGTAACTCGTGGATACCTTTTCCTGTCGAATATAAACGGGGAAAACCAAAAGAAAACAGATGTGATGAAGTGCAGCTTTGCGCTCAGGCACTGTGCCTCGAAGAAATGCTTTCAGTAAGTGTTAAACAAGGAGCTTTTTTCTATGGAAAGACGAGGCGGAGAGTTTATGTAGATTTTGATGATATTTTAAGAGATCTTACAAAAGATATTTGTGAGAAGGTTCATCTCTTGTTGAAACAGGAAAAAGCTTCTGCCCCGATATATTCCAAAGAAAAGTGCGATGCTTGTTCTTTGAAAGCTTGTTGCATTCCTCAAATTTGCGGTAAGTCTGCTATCAAATATATTGATGAAATAATGGGTGAGAAATGAGAAAGTTATTGAATACTCTGTATGTGTCTACGCAGGGCAGCTATCTTTCAAAAGAGGGCGAGTGCATAATTGTTTCCGTGGAAAGAGAGGAAAAACTTAGAGTTCCGATACATACGCTTTCCGGAATTGTCTGTTTTGGGAATATTATGGCTTCTCCTTTTCTTATGGGGTTTTGTGCTGAAAAGGATGTTGGAGTTTCTTTTCTCAGTGAAAATGGCAGCTTTCTTGCAAGGGTGAAAGGGCCTGTTTCAGGGAATGTACTTCTGAGGCGTCAACAATACAGAATGGCCGACTCGGAGTCTTCTTCAGTAGATATAGCAAGGTTTGTACTGATAGGGAAGATCTCCAACGCAAGAACGGTTTTGCAAAGGTTTCTCAGAGATTATGAAAAAAATGACTATAACAGTGTGAAAGATGTGGTGTCCCGGCTGGAGAGTAGCATTGACAGGCTGAAACGAACAAATGTATTAGATGAATTGCGCGGCATTGAGGGAGACTCGGCGAAACTTTATTTTTCCGTCTTTGATAACCTTATAACTGTTCAGAAAGAAGATTTTGTATTTAAAGAACGAAACAAGCGGCCGCCTCTTGATAATACAAATGCCCTTTTGTCATTTTTATATACGATTCTTGCTCATGATGTTTCTTCTGCTCTTGAAACTGTAGGGCTCGACCCTGCTGTGGGATTTTTGCACCGAGATCGCCCGGGCAGAGATAGTTTAGCTCTTGATATTATGGAAGAACTTCGCCCTTTCATTGCAGATAGACTTGTTCTTTCATTGATAAATTTGCGCAGAGTTTCAGGAAAAGGTTTTAGAAAAACCGAGTCAGGCGCTGTTATGATGGATGATGCTACCAGAAAGGAAGTTCTTATTGCTTATCAGGAAAGAAAAAGAGATGAGATTGTTCATCCATTTTTAAATGAAAAGATTTCCGTAGGACTTATCCCTTTTGTGCAAGCTCTATTGTTATCCAGATATATACGGGGAGATATAGATGGGTATCCGCCGTTTCTTTGGAGATAAACTGTTAGCCCTTTGCATTTTTTATATTTTTAAATAATATCTGTGGAGGTTTTGTAATTGTGCTTATTCTTGTGAGTTATGATGTTTCAACTTCTTCAGCAGAAGGACGAAGGAGGCTTAGGCGTGTTGCCAAGACTTGTTTGGATTATGGACAACGGGTGCAGAACTCTGTTTTTGAGTGCAATCTTGATGCTTCACAATTTGTTATGATTAAGAGTAAACTAATAAACGAGATAAATGAAAATGAAGATAGTCTCAGATTTTATATTTTGGGAAATAAATGGGAAGGCAAGGTTGAGCACATTGGAATTAAGCCTTCTATAAATTTTGAAGATACTCTTATTATCTAATCGCGAACTCCTGGCAATAAAGATTCCGAGCATATAGTTCGCAAAAGTTATAGTTCCTTGAAAATTAAATCATTATGAGTTTTGGCGGAAGCTTGATAAAGAAAACTTGCCTAGTGTTATTATATGTTCGCAAATTCCCTAGTTTTGCTTTTTGATAATCAATGAGTTATAATTGTAACGTCGCTCCCCGTGCGGGGAGCGTGGATTGAAACTATAAAAAAGTTATACATGATGAATTAAAACTTAAGTCGCTCCCCGTGCGGGGAGCGTGGATTGAAACAGAATAA
>JAJXWI010000045.1 GCA_021781705.1 bacterium
TGATATTGCAGAAACGGGCGCATCCAATTGTGAGAATGGGCCTCTGTCGCTCGTCGCAACAATTGGATCAAAGAGCCCGTGACTGTTATCATATTAATTTCACTTTCCATTTGGGAGAAGAACCTTAAATCCCTTACATCTGGCCACAAGTGGGGCCGCTATGGTGCAATGCTTGTCGAATCATCGATACCAGAAAAACGTATAGCACTTATGGCAAGACATTTTAAACAGAGAAATGAGGAATTGGCGGAACGAGGGACAAGGCCAGAAATTCCACAAATGTGCACTGACACATGGATTAATATTAGTGAGTTTCTTCCCGCTAAAGATAAGTTAAGCGTAGCCAGTTTATCAAAAGATCTCGTGGAGCGAATGTGGAAGAACCAGCATTATTTAGAAATTGTCTTAAAACATGCAGGAATTAAAACTGCTGAGATTAATAGTATTCCTGCTCTATTCGCCGAGTATGATCCGTGTTTCACGCCACCTCCTTGGTTAGCCAAAGTACTTGATCCGGTAACAGAAACTCATTTTCAAAAGGCATTGACTAAAGGTCGACAGGGAAATGATTATGGAAAGGCAATGATTGGAAGGAATATTCCAAAAGAAAAAATTAAAGACTGTATAACGATTATTTGCCAGATACTAAGGCTTCCTGGAAATAACATTACTGCTTTATTTCTGACTCACAGTAATATTGGTGATGAAGAAGCGAAAATTCTTGCGGACACATTGAAACATCCTAATTGCAAAGTTGCGATTTTAAATCTTGGCGCTAATAATATTACTTTCCGTGGATGTCAAGATTATCTTTCTTCAATTATAGACAGGGTTATTGCTATCCTGAATCTTAATCACAACAAAATTGATCTTCTCGATAGGCTTAATGTTCTCGATAGACCTGATCTTAGTTATGTCTGGACCTTACCTATGGAGGCAACAGGCCAGATCCGCTTACCCAAAGGCCTTGGTGATTTTGAACGCTTTTTTCCTAAAATAGATCATAAACTTCAGTATGTTTCGGTACTCTCGCAAGGTTATTACGACCGAGGTATATGGCTTATGAATCGGGATAGTTCTGCAATATTGTCAAAAACTCTTAGTGATGATGATATGAAACCTTATTACGCCTTTAGTAGGCCCATCAATGATGTTCCCTACTACTTTATGTGTGACATGAGGACAGAAGCAGTTTTGGAATTTGTTGGTAGATGGGAAGGCGGTAGAAGTGAGGCGTGGAACCTTTTAGTTTTCGGCAATGAGTCGGTATGGGGGAGTAATACGTTGTTGAATTGGGCAAGATCAGATGGGTATTGGCATTGATCAATTCTAAAGATATTTCACTTTGATCCCAATTATTTTAAATCCTTTGAAATTGCAAAGGATTTAAAATATTGTTTCTATGCACATCGTTTGTGTACTTCACTTTTAAAAGTGGGAATGCTTAACTCATCAGGATAGCTTACAGGCAGGCTTGAGCGAGTTGCAATACTCTTTAATTTTCATTTTTCGCCACACCCATATGAGGGGCTCGCTTTATTTTGTGCCCTATATTTCCACGGGCTTCCGCCTGCGCTAAAGCTGCGCCGAGACAGGTACGCCTATGGTTAAATTCAAACGATACGTGGTTTAGTGAATACTTACACAGCTGGTGCTCAAAAAGTCAGGTCTATTTATATGTCATAGTCTTGCTCTTAAGAATAATTATGATTTAATGTAAAACGAAGTCGTCTTTTATTATCTCTATGACATAGGCGGTATGTGAATATGGGCAATAAAATTTGTTATTCGTTTGTTATGTTTATTTGTTCATTGATTCTTTTTCCATCATGTTCCTGGATGCAAGGGCATGTTGAAGACAAGGAGATTAGCGAATTGGATTCAACCATGGCCGGGCAGAAAAGAACGACGCTTATGGATGATTCACTTATAGAATTTGGGAAAATGCTTCAAGCTTACGATCTTCCTCCGGGTCCAATACAGAGTCAAAATATTGGCAATGAAACTGCAGAAAAGGGGATGCCCACATCGATTTATACTATGGTAGCAACCTCTTTAAATAAAATAGGACGGCAAATTGTTTTCATCCCATACGATACTCAATATGTAATAAACGAATCTACAACAGGCGGAAAGATTCAGAGAACATATCCTGATGCCGTTATTTCTGGAGGGATTACCGGGTTTGATAAAGACTTGATCGAGAAAGAAAGGGAAGGGGATGTTAGCGCTGGCTGGGCGGGGGCTAGCGGTTCAGCTAGGTACAATGCGGCAGAAGTTGCTTCTAAGATAACTTTGGACATGAATGTTAGGGACTATAAGACTCAGGCGTACTTTCCCGGCGTGTTGGCAAGTAATTCTATTATAATCAGAAATGACCGGCTCGGTTGGGGTGTTTCTGCAGCCTATATGAATTTTAGCGTCTCATTTGATTCAGAGGTAAAAACTAAAGAAGGGATTTACAGCGCTTTGAGATTTCTGGTTGAATTGAGCGTTTTAGAGGTTATGGGGAAATATTTTTCTGTGCCCTATTGGAAATGCGTAAAGGGGGCTTCAGAAGACAGCAATATGGTCATAAGATTGAAAGATAATTTTCAGGCGCTTAGCAGCAGCATGCAGATCCTATACTTGAAGAAATATATATACTTAAGTGGATATACCGGCGTTGACAGAACTTCTGATAGCCTTTCTCCTTCGGAACAGTCGGTTGTAAGTTCTTTGATGCGGCAATATTCTGTTAATGACTATCCTTCTTTGCTCGTAGAAGTTTGGAAAAATGTTCCCATAGAAAAGGCTCTTTATATAGTTCAAAAAGATAGAAAGGCGAAAGCTAGGTTAGATAGATTAAATGCCGAGAAGTCAAAAGTTGAAGCTGCTAATAAGGCGCGGGCTCTTGCGGAACAGCAGCAACTTGCGAGTCAACAGGCCAAGCTAGCCCAAGAAAATTATAATGTTTCTATTAATAAGGCAAAAGATTATCTAGCCAAAGGTGATTTGGAAAAAGCTCAAAATGAATATGCTCTGGCTTTAAAAAATATCCCCGATGATAAATATGCGTTAGCTCAATTGAAAGTCGTTACGGCTCAGCTTCAGAATATAGAAAATACCAATAAAGCTTATAGCGAAGCTGTGACTCTGGGGGATTCATATTTAAAGAACAGGGAATACGATAAAGCCTTTTCTGAATACCAAAAAGCTTCTCAATTAAAACAAAATGAAGAATATCCAAAGCAAAAAATAGAAGAGGTTTCAAAAATATTGGATAGTAAAAATCCTCTTGGAATAAAGAACATATCCGACAAAGATTGGAACGAGGATAATATTTGAATGCTATAATGCGTAATGTAAATAGCCACGGGTGTGAGCCCGTGGGATATTTAATGTTAATAAATAGTTAGAGCTCTCCTGTAGGGAGTTGCGACACTTTTTCTATAACGCATTGCTTTTTGTGTCGCCACGCCCTAAAAGGCTGGCTTATTTTTATTTGTTGTTCTGTTTCCCACGGGCTCATGCCCGTGGCCAAGTTCTTTTTGTACAATATATTAACTTTAAAAAAATAAGGAAGGGGCCCATAAATTATGAAGAGGTTTTTAATTTCAACATTATTATCTGGTTTGATTATTTTTATTTCATCTTGCTCGGTTCTGGACTGGTTTGGCGGGAAGGTGAGCGATAAGGAGATTGATGATTTGGATAAGGATATTAGTCAGGCTTCTAATAGGGCTACAAGGTATGATGATGCCCTCAGGCAGTTTGGTAAACTGCTCGAAGCATATAATATTCCCCAGGTAAGAGTGCAGAGCAAAATTATCAGCAATGAAACAGCAGATGCTTCGCTCCCGCAGGATGTTTCAAAGATGATGGCTACTGCTATAAATAAAATAGGCAGAGAAATTGTCTATATTCCTTACGATCCGAATTATGTCATAAACGAATCTACTACGGGCGGCGCCATAAGCAGGACCCTTCCACAGGTTGTTATTGCGGGGGGGATTACCGAATACGACAAGGATATGATAGAAAAAAATAGAGAGCTTAAGGCTGAGGCTAAAATAGACAAGGGCCAGTGGGGATCCAGTGCTCAGTACAGCGGCGGTGCCGGGTACGATGCAAGCGAAAGCGCATCCCGCATAGCGCTTGACTTGAACATGCTGGATTATACAACGCAAGCTGCCATTTCGCACGCGCAGACAAGCAATGCGATCGTGATAAGAAAAACAAAACTTGGCTGGGGCGTAGGTGCATTTTTTGAAGGGTGCGGTCTTACTTTTGACTACTCCCTAAAAAAACAACAGGGAATTTATTATGCTATAAGGCTTCTTGTCGAACTTAGCGTATTGGAAACTCTAGGCCGGTACTTTGATATCCCGTATTGGAGATGCATACCCGATGCCGGCGAAGATAAGGCGCTCATAGCAAAAAATACGGAAGAATTTGACTACATGCAAGAGAGTGAGAAAATTGCCTATATAAAGGAATTTATGTTTTTCCACGGATATAACATTGGAAGGGCAGGCAGCCAGATAAGTGAACAGGATATGGCATTAATTAACGAAGCTATGAAAAAATATAATTCTGCCAGCTATACAGAGTTGTTTATTCAGCTCTGGAAAACTGTCCCGATAGAAGAGTCAAGAAAGCGTAATATTGAATATAGAAAGGTGGCTCAAGAACAACAAAGGCAATATACACAGGCGCAGGAACAACTTGCAGCACAACAACGACAGGCATTGCAGCAACAGGCTGCCAATCAAAAACAGCAGGCAGCTCTTCCTGCTCAGGAGAAAAAAATAGAGCAAGACCAGGTAAATGCGCAGGTTCAGGAACAGAAACAGCCGGTTGCCAAGCAGGGCGCAACATCTCAGCCTAAAAGTGATAAAGAAGCTCCTATCGGTTTAGGCGCTACTGACTGGTAATCACGATAGTAAGGGGGTGAAACCGCAAAACCTCGCGTTAGGTTTTAAGTTTTAAGTTTTAAGTGTTGGACAGATCTATAAGATTCTTGAAGTAGTTTTTTTGAAAAAATTAACATTTGAGGCAAGTACGAAATATTTTTCGTCCAGATTTAAGTAGGATGCTCATAATGAGAAATAAAATAAATATTTTGCTTTTTGTTATTATGTGCCTGTTTTACTCGTCGAAAGCATGTTCGGAAGTCAACATTGTTCCTTCAACAGGCGCTTTGAGGGTTTCTGTTCTAATTTCTTCCATATGCCAATATCCTATCTCCAGCAGTTATAACCCGCAGATAACAAAAGGTTCCATTGGCGCCGGATGGCAATGTTCGCTTGACACAGATCTTCAGATTTCAAAAGAAATAGATTTTTATACAATAAATGCTTATTGCTCCAAATTTGTCTTCAGTCTGAACGATGATGGTACGTTCTCGTCAGGAGGTTCTGACAGGGCTGCGCTGACCTTCAGTAATAACAACTATATACTTACAGCCAACAATGGAGAGAGGCTTACCTTTGATCCTGAAGGCACGTTAAAATCAGTCCAGGATATTTCCGGTAAGACTGCAGAAATATCAAGGGACAGCAATGCCAGAATTTCTTCATGGAGTATCAAGTCTGATAAAGTTGAATCGTTTTCTGCTGACGATATGCTGTCTTCCGGTGGTAACGAGAAAGCCACGGTATCGGACGGATGTTCCGTAAAATGGAATGATAATGGCACAGTATCGGGATTATCTGCTGAAAATAAAGATTTTAATTTTGTCTATGACAAGAATAGCAGGCTTGCCAAAATAACTATTGGCAACAAAGAAATTTTAGCATCATTTGAATATGACAGCTCTGGAAAACTTATCAGCATGACAGAGCCGAATCATGAATATTCCTTTACTTATTATGAAGATAATAGGGTTAAAACAGTGGAAGATCAGATGGGCGACGATATTTACGTGGAATATGAAATAATAGATGGACTTAATAATTGCACAGTTTGGAATCTTACAAAATTTACTGAAACAATATATGTTCTCGACAAGGGAAAAACAGTTGTCACTCAATCGCCTATAGATTCGGACGTTGAATTTTCTGCAGTGATTAACCTGACGACAGGAGAGAGAACCATAACCAATCATTTAAGTGGAAATACATACGTAATCAAAGGGGACTCTAAAGGGAATCTTCAAGTCAGTTCAAATCTCATGGGTTTTACGCCTTTAGTTTCGGATTGTAATTTTCTTGATTCAGTTACCAAAAACATAAACGATGCTGAGTATTTTAGAGAATCTACGGTGCCATCAGAATTTGAGGTGACAGAGAGCCGAGCAAAAATAAAAGATGATGGAGTAATGAAAGACTATCTTGGGAATATTATTCAGGTTATTAACAAAAATTTTAATGCTGCAAGTCTTTACTATGACAAGAACAATCGCCTCATTAAAATGGCAACTCCGTCAGGCGGGGAATACTTATATGAATATACTGACGATGGCAAGACTAAGAAGATTACCAATCCTTTTGGGAATGTGCAGGAATATACTTATTTGCCCGATAATAGGGTAGTTATCTCTCTTCCTGATAATGAGTGCGTTTCAATTTCTTACGATGAATGGGGTTTTCCTCTTGAGATAAAGGAACCACAGGAGAGGGAAACAATTATCACTTACAGCAACAGGGGCGAAATTGAAACAGTAGAACTCAAAGGGCTTGACCTCCAGTCCTTTTTGTCGTCTCTTGAGGATGGCTTAATCTCCCTTCAGAGCAATACATACGGAAGCTGGCTTTTCAGAGATAGTTTTGATGGATGTTTGACTCGAATATCTCCCGACGGAGATGTTGTGTCTTTCAATCTATCAAAAAAACAGTTGGTCTCGGTGTCTGATTCTGAAGAACAAATACTGGAAAACTACTCTTATAACAAGAATGGACAGCTCAAAGAAATTTCAACTCCGCAAGTTTCTCTTTCATACAAGTACGATGACAGAGGCCGGCTTGTAGAGAAAAAATATAATAAGGAAAATTTTGGTGTAGATTTTTCCTATAACAAGAGGGACTTGGTAAGTTGCATCTCCGATACAGGAGGCTTCAAAACAGAATACATTACAGATAATGCAGGAAAACTCGTTGAAATAAAAAATAAAAAAACCGGCAATTTCAAGATAGAGTATTCTAATAATGGCCTGATAGAATCCATAATCTATCCAAATGGTATTACTGTCAGGAAATCTTATGATAAGGCGGAAAGGCTTACCCAATATATTTGCGCGCATAAAAATAAAGAATTGAATAATGTTAGCTTTCAGTATGATTCCCTTGGGAATGTTGTAGATGTTAATAATAATGGGAACACTGAAAAATATCATTATGATTCTCTATGTCATATTACAGGTATAATGTATCAAGACGGAAGAAAGGAGTCTTTTTCTTTTGATAAGTGGGGCAATTTTAGCTCTAAAAAGTTGCTTTTGTCCACCGATAACCAGTCAAGAATTACAACTGCAAAATCGGGTGATTGTTATCTTAAATTCAGTTATGGCTATAATAACCTACTTTCTAAAGTTGAATCTGACGGAAAAAATATTCTTGAAGTGTATTACAATCCTGTTGATAACCTGCCTGCCATGACCGTGGACTCCAGCGGGGATAAAACCGGCTATATTTTTATAGACAATAACTTATATGCGGTCATAGACGATAAAAAGTCGGAGATTACGAGGTATATATATATTCCTGGTACTGATGTTTGCATTGCATTAGTGAGGGCTGATGGGTTAGTGCTTTATCCTGTTTCTGATCCTTCAGGGACTATAACAGCTTTGTATGATAATAACGGAAACCTGTTATCAAAAAGAACATTTGATGCTCTCGGGCGGCTCGAAGGAGAAGATAAACTTAATATTGCTTTAGGCTTTCAAGGGGCTCTCTCTCTTCTGAATAATAGGGTAGTATTCAATGAGGATGGGCAGTATTTAGTTGAAGCGCAAAGGCTTCTGTCAAAAATTGCGCCTGTACCAGGAAAATACGCGCTTGATTTTACCAACAAACTTTCCTATTTAGATGGAAACCCGAGAAAGAATGTTAACCCTCAGAAGGATAAAAATAACAATCTGGAATTGTTAGATGAATAAACTTCTCTCAAGGATACTGCTTGTTGCGCTGCTTCTTGTTCTTCCTCTTTTGTGCTTATCGTGGACAAAGCAGCTGATAGATGCTGCAAATGCTTTAGCAGATGGTAAAGCTACGAGGTGGCAGAAAGCATATCTTTTTGCGAACAATGACAAAATAAATCATATGGGGCTTACAGGAAAACTGAGCGATAGAGTATATCAGAAGAATCAGACTTTTTTCCAAAACATTAATGATAAAATTTCTGCGAGGGCCGCAACTAGGGCAGGGCTTACATATGATAAACAGAAGGCTTCGAGTCCCACGTTTAAGGCAGGAACTGATACTGACAATCTAGTGGGAAAGGGAAACAAAAATATAACTTTGAGGGATATTCAAAGAACAAAGAATTTCTATAATCAGGAGGTTGAAAAATTTCTTAAAAATAGAGGGTATAAAGCTCCGAGCGGTGCAGACTGGTCAAGAAAAACTGATACCGATTTTATGCCGCATGCTTCAGATACCAAGCAGTTTAACAGGATTTGTAAGTGGATAAATAAAAATGGAGGAACTGCTTACGAGTCAGGGAATGCGGCGACTATCGAAAAGTTCATAAGGAGTAAGCAATATGGCAAGATAACCACGAAAGGCGCCATTGAATACACTCTGGAAATGGATAGGCAGATTAATCATAAGCTTAAAATGATAGATGCCAATAGTAAAGCAATTGCCGCATTGCAAAGAGCAAATCCCAAGCCTGGAAGTGCTGGTTATAATCAGTTACAGGATCTTCAGGCAATGAATCAAAAAATGAACTCGCAGGTGGCAAAATATCTTACCAGAAAGCAAAACATAGCAAATATCGTGGCTGAAAAGTTAGGAATTAAAAACACTTATCAGCCACCTTCTCAGGTTTATGACGCGGCTGACAGAAGAGGTTCTTCTACCAAAGCTCAGGCTAGTTACGTTGGGAAAAATGCAAGGGCCTTGGTTGCAGACGCAAACAGAGCATTTGCCGGACTTTTTGTTTCGAAAGGAGTAAATGTGGCTAAGGACGCTATGAGCAGGTTGACTTCCGGATTAGCAAGTGTTGGAGGTAGGGCTTTTCAGGAAACGGCGAAGGCTTCATTCGCCTATGCCAGAACAATTGCTAGAGCTGTTTCTTCTCCCGATAAGTTAATTATGAAGGGGTTAAGCGGCGGAACTCCGAGAATGCAAGTTACTCCCGGGTCTGTAACGCAAAGTTTGTCAGGGTTAAATAAAGCTTTGGGATATGGAGGGAAAATAACTTCATTTCTTGCGTTCTATGACATAGCCAAAGAAGCGTACACCACAGGAAATTATAAACAAGGAGCCGTCAATGCAATGCTGGTAAGCGGAATGATGTATGTGACCAGCAAGGGGGTAAGCTATGTTTTTGGATCTTTTATTGTTGCAAATCCAGTAACTGCTACAGCAATAGGTGTATTTATTGCTTCATATTCGCTTACGAGAGAATTTATGTCGAGAGTTACAGTCGGCGGAAAATCTCTGGATCAACATACCCAGGATTGGTTTGATGATCAATTGTTCCAGAGCGGTCAGTATGATGTTGCTGCCAAGGCAGATATTATGAAGATGTACATGGATTCTATTAAAAAAGGTCACAAGCTTCCCGAAGGAATGAGCATAGAAGAGGGATGGAAAATAATAGAGGAAAACTACAATAGCGGCGGTAGGATTTTCGAAGGAGTGTTTTATGCGAGGGGGCCCAGGCGCCGTGCGGGGGCAGCTGTAACAAAGGTAGAAAGCAGCATTATTACAAATTATGCTTCAGGAAAATTTTCTGCTGCAGATAAATCAAGAGTCAATGTAGGAATTCAAGCTGACCGGGCGACAATTAAAAATTCTATTATTTCAAGCAGCACCACTGGAACTGTAAATGCCATCAACAAGTCAAAGGTTAACACGGGAGTAAATGTGAGCGGAGGAAATATAAAGAATTCTTCTCTTTCAGCAACTTCTAATGTCAATATCAATGCCATATCTTCAAATGTTTCTACAGGGATAGAACTTTCAGGGGCGGAGAATTCCAGGGTCTCCACTAATGTGAACGCAACTATTAATGCAAGAAATTCTAATGTTGACGTTGGCGCGGTGAAAGGCTCCGTGGAGAGAAAAAGAATCACAACCAATGTTACGGCCGGAGTTGATGCTAAAAATGAAAGCAAAAGTATAGGCAGTGTTTATGTCAGCGGAGGCAAGCACGTAATATCGCCAGGCGGATCGGTAAGTGTTGGAACATCCAGCGGTGTAGGAAATGTTGTAGTTAACAGCGATAAGGTTAAAGAGGTTAATACTGTTGTCGGCAGCGGCGGAAAGATAGGATCTAATATAAAAACCAAGCATATGTCAAAGCAGTATGAAGAAACGGGTGGAGTGGATCCGCAAGGGAATAAATATATACATGTAACGAAGGAAGAGAGAAGGAAAGCTGATAAAAGCGGTAAGGGCGCAGGAAATACAGTTATAGACAGCAGCAGCAATGTTAAAAAAGTTAATACATTAGTGGAATGAGCGTTGTTAAAGTTAGCAGTTTATAAAGTGTGAAGCTAATAAATCACATTATAATGGACAGAGATGATAGCAGTTATTGACATTGGTTTGATTTATACATATAATTCTCCAAAAATATGTTTAAATTTCAGTCAGGCGGCTTATGAAGTATTTAAGTATATTGCTACTAATATTAGTTTCTGGAATTGCGTATGCATTGCCTGCAAAAATTGAAAATTCTTCTTTAATCAATGAAAATAATAGACTGCAGGCTGACGCTCTGGGAAATTCGCAAATAAATGCAGGCGTTGATGTCGGTGGTTCTGATTTAAAAGAATCAGATATAAAAAACATAAGTTCAGAAGTAAATGTAAAATCTGATAGGAATTCAAGTGTGAGCACCGGTGTTTCAATTGAAAATTCAAGCCTGGAAAGATCCCGTATAGATAATCGTAACGAAAAAGTTGATATCTATGCGAAAAATAATTCAGAGATAAACACAGGAACTTCAATAAAAAATAGTGACGCAGAAAATCTTTCAGTTTCTAACTACAATAAAAACATTACGGCAACAGCGGTAAACAGTTCGCAGATAAATACAGGAGTGAAGGTCAATGCTGCTTCAATAAAAAACTCCGGCATGAAAAATATAAACAAGGGAATTCAGATAGAATCAAAAGATAATTCCAAGGCAAACGCAGGAATTAATATTGATAATTAACACCTAAAAAGAAAGGAAAAAGTATGAACTCAAAACTCCTAATTACGATGGCAGCAGCACTTGTTGCTGTAAACATGTCTGCAACAACGCCTATTCAGGCTCCACCAAAGACGACAGTGCAGAATTCTGAAATAAGCAATTTAAACCAGGATGTTACGAACACTGCAACAAATAAATCTAAAATTAATTCAGGGATAGAGGCTGTAGGCTCGACAATAAAAGATTCTACCATTTCAAACGTAAATCAGGGGGTGGATAACTTCGCAAGGGATGAATCTCAGATTACTTCCGGAATCTCAGCTAACAGTGCTAATATCAGCAATTCTGAAATTAGCAATGTGAATCAGGATGTGCAAAATACCGCCACGAATAAGTCTCTTATCAATTCTGGTATCAGTGCAAATAATGCCGATATTAAAGATTCCACAATTAAAAATGTGAATAAAAACGTAACAAATACAGCTACAAATGAGTCAGAAGTAAACTCTGGTATTAATCTCGGATATTAATTATTTTATTGCCTGGTTCCGATGTCTGGTGCCAGGCGCTTTTTTGCAATTATATGCTTAAATTCTTTACATTTTTTTCAATACTCTTTTTACTGCTGCAGTATCATCTTTTTTCTACTGCTAATTCAAAACTTGTGGATGAAAGGATTAAGGAATTAAGAGAACTAAACAGTGCTGTTTTGAAGAATACGAAGATTCTGGAAAAGTATGATGGTCAGACTGTTTATGTAAAGGCCCATTTGATAGAGAAAGAGAACAACTCGTATGAGTTGATTTTAAATACAATTTCTTCGGAAAAAATGGCTGAAGAAAAGCCGGAAACGAAAAGTATGATTTATATTGAAGGAAAAGTTTCAAAGCTCCCTGATAGGGAGTATAAACTTGATATAACAGATGTTTTTCCTCCGGAAAATAAAGATGTAAATACAAAGGAAAAGGAGTGAGTATTATGAAAGGCATAATTATCGGCATTATTGCACTGTTTATTTTTCCAGTTCTTCTTTTTGGCGAGACAAAAGCCAAGATTGATCCGAAAAAAAAACTGAATTCTATTAACTGTGCAAAAATTCTAGCTGAACGCAATGTTGTGGAAACAGTTTATGGGGTAAAGCTTAAATATGACGAAGAAGTCAGCAATCTTATAGAAGGTTCTTTTCAGGGGACTACAGAGACTAAAACCGGGAAGAGGAAAATTGTGGGTATAGAGTTTGAACCCGTAAAATATGATGCTGAAAAGGATATAGCAATGGCTACAGCATATCTTAAAATGTCCAGGCTCAAGGATATTGTAGACAAGGACAAGTTCAACATAGACAAATATCCTGATAGGGTTATAAAAAGAAGCGCTTTTGCTACATCTACGTCTAAAAGCCAGCCTAAGATTGCCGCTTTGAGAGCAGCAGAAATAGATGCCTATAAGAATATTTATAAAAAAATCGGCGGATTTACGCTGGAAAGCCAGACAAAAGTAGAAAACTTTATGCTGAAATCAGATAAAGTAAAGGCTTCTGTCATAGGAGCTCTTATGGGGGCCGAATTTGTGGGGTTCAGCTGGGAAGGCGAAGGGGATGACGCCATAGCTATTGTGAAGCTCAAGATAAATATGAAGGAGCTTTCTGAAATGCTTGGTGAAAAGATAATAGATTTTGACAGGGAGTATCTCGAGTCCGAGGGGCAGGCCACCCAAAAACATAATAGTATAGATCAGAAGGATTCTTCAGAATCTAAGCAGATCAATAAGCCTGAAGTAGTTGAAGAAAATATAGAAATTATGCCATAGCTTATGAATTGGAAATATACTCTCTTTTTTCTATTTGTCACCTGTTTATGCTGTGTCACATTTGCTTACCGGTCTCCTTCTAGTTCTTTGTCTTTAAGTACAGGGTATGAGCAGCTGGATAAGTCTATAGTTGATGCTTTTAATTGTTCTCCCAAAAAAACAAAAGAAGTTTATACCTCTTCCCTGGAACTTTTATCCAGGTCAAGGAAAAAATCATCGGTAAATTCGCAAGAATGGATATCTAAAGCAGAAAAATTGATAACTTTGTCGTGCTACAACGAAGCAATGAAGGCATACTCGCAAAAAGATTTGAAAAATGCTATTGTCTGGTGTGAGAGAGGACTTTCAGCGGGCGCAAAAAATGGTAAAATATCAGATTATAACGTCCAGGATTTTTACACTTTGACTAAAGATCTAAAGGCAAAAGTTGAATCTGAATTAAAAAGCAAAGATGTGTCTTATTCCAAACAGGAGCTATCCCATCTTGCTAAAATTTCTCCTGATAAAGATTCATCCGGCAGGTTTTTATTTAAAAATGATTCCGTTAACAGCAGAAACAGAAGTTACGAAATAGTAGAAGGTCCGGCGCAGGATAGTTCTGGAAATGTTTACGTAAAGGTAAATTCAAAAGGGAGGGGAAGTGTTAAGATTCAGTATTTCAAAGGAGAAGGATGGAGTGATATTTCTTATGGCAGAAACAGACCCGATAGGTTTTATAATACATGGACTGAATGTGCTGACAACCTTTAGGAATATTGCATATTCTTGAGGCATTTGAAACGACTTGATATTGCATAAAAAGACGCTTGTGTTAAGCTCTTTAATCATAGGAAGGAGTAGCTATTGATGATAAAAAATGTTTTTCTATTTCTTATTGCAGCTTTTATTCAGATTCAGATTTTCGCTGAAACTACTACCGTTGTGGTTGCGGGATCTGCCGAGGGTGATCCGGGCAAAGCGGGGGAACTTGCCCTTACGGATGCTCTAAGGAATGCGGTACGCAAAGGGGCTGGCGTAGATGTTTTAAGCGAGTCCAAAGTTACTAACTTTCAGTCCGACTACGATGTGGTAATGACATCTTCTATTGGGTATATCGAGAGTTATAAGATTCTCGAACAGAAATATAGCAAAAGCAATGGTATCTATACAGTAAAGATCGAAGCTGTAGTCAGCAATAAAACTCCTGAGTCCAACAAAGTTATGGCTTTAAGATTATTGATGAAAAGAATGGAGTCTCCGAGAGTTACAGTAGAATGTAAAGAAAAAATTAAAGGAATCGATGATTCTGAAGTATCTCTTTGCGCCGGTGTGATAGACGAGATGGCTCAGAAAAACGGTTTTGAGCTATTTGATCAGGGAGCAATAGATTCCCGCAGCAGCATAGAGGCTGCGAGAGCGGAAATATTGGGCGATGCTCTTGAATCAAAGGTCAAAAAAGCCGGAATAACAAGCTCTTCTGACTTTAAGATTATTGCTGATATCAAGGGATCTGTCGGAAAAATCAAAGAACCTTTTCCAGAGGTCTATGTAAGGGATGCGGCGGTAGGGATTGATTTGAAGGCAGTGTGGACTGATACAGGCGAAATTATAGCTACTGTATCCGTTCCTACGAAGAATTTTAAGGGCGAGGCTAATATGAGTTTGCCTTACGAAATGCCGGACCAGCTCATTAGATATTATCTTACCAATATTCTTGAAGGCAAGGAAAAAGGTACAGAGGATAAAAGCATATATAAGCTGTTTTCCAAGGTTATAGCTAAGTGGATAACAGAGCTTGATCTTGGATCAAAAATAAAGCTTGAATTTAAAGCAATAGATAAGAACCGGCTGGATGAACTTGTTTCAAAATTAAAGGATCTGAAAGGGGTTTCATACGCATGGCGAAGAGAGTATGACAAAAGATTGTATTCGATAGTCGAAGTTGAAACCAGATTTAATGCCTCTCAGCTGGAAGATGCTGTATTGAAAATAGTTAATGTAGAAGGTGGTAAAGATATTGCCAAATACGAAGTTGATCAGGCTACCAAAAAAAGCTTAAGATTTATTCCTAACAAGTTATAAAAAATATAAGGAGAACAAATGCTAAAAAAAATGACTAAATATTTAGTTGTCTTTGGTGCTTTGCTTTTATTGACGGGCTGTGTTACCAGTCCCGGCGGCATTGCCCCTTCGACGATGCCAATTACAGCTAATGACAGTTATACGATAATCAAAAAGAATGCAGTCGGAGAGGATGTGTCATATTCCATACTATTTATTCCGATCACTCCTCCCTGCAGTGCTTATCAGGCTCTTCAGTATGCCAAGAAGGAAAATAAGGCCGATGCTCTAGTAAACGTAACGGGACAGAATAAAAGCGTTTATCTTTTGTTCATTAATTGGCAGGTGATGAGAGTTTGTGGTGATGCAATTAAATTTCAGCGCGGCGGCGTTGTAGTCGATTAGGAGATATGATTATGATAAAGAAAATTTCACTTTGTTTAGCAGTTGTTTCAGTAATATTCCTTTCGGCTTGTACAAGTCTGATATCTGTGTCTCCATCGACTACGCCGATAACGGAAAAGGATACTTATACCAAGCTCAAATATACATCTGGTACATCTTACGGTTACCAGATAGCTGGTATTCCATTTTTTCCTTCCAATCCTTCAAAGTCGGCGGTAGAAAATGCTGTTAAAAATGGAGGAGGGAATGGTATGATAGAGGTTACAGAGGAATCGAATGCATTTTATCTTCTGATTGTCAATGTATTCTGGACTAAAGTAGAAGGAACTGCAGTAATGATTGAACATAAAGGAATGGAGGTAGAATAATGAAAAACTTTGGTTTTTTTAAAATAGCTGTGTTATCAACAGTTTTTGGTTTGTTTGCTGGGTGTTCAACTACACACACGCCTCCGGCCGATCCAAATATGACTGACATGACAAAGGAACAGGCTGCACAGTTATCTCAAAAGAAGTTTCATGTTCCTTGTAGAGTGGAGATTCATTGCCCCGACAGCCTTTCAGGCGACAGCGATGCATTTTTCGATCATTATTACCAATATCCTCTTCAGGAGATTCTTTCCAATGGTTTTAAGAGCGCTATTTATTGCTCTTTTGATCAACCAGGAAGCGAGATTGTTGATGCTTTTAACGTGTATGTCACGGTTCCTGAATCCAGATTGCTCTATACGGGAGGTGAGGCAGAATATTATTTACAGATTATTGTAAGATTTAATGAGCCGGGCGAGAAAAAAATTACAGCCTTTACTCTTGAAAAGAGCTTTCAGGGACCGGTAGTAAACAAAAATGCAATTCCAGATGTTGTTTATGAAGGAGCGAAGAATTTGGCATTTATGACTATTGAAAAAATAATTAAGGATCCGAAAGTTTTGAAAACAGTAAAACGTTTTGAAGATAAATAGGGATCTATCTCACAATAAAAGGTTTGTTTATGAATAAATATTTTAAGTTTTTTGTATTTGTCCTCTCTCTCTATCTTTTTACAACCGTTGACTCCTTTTCTACTGGTGGGTATATACCTGTTAGTTCTCAAAACATTACTTCTACTATAAATACAGCAAGGTTCATTATGTTCAGCGGTGTATACGTTGATGATTCAGGGAATCCGGTAAATGCAGTTTTTAAACTGGATACATATACGGGAAACGTTTGGATACTTGAAGTAAAAAAAGATTCCAACGGCAAAATCGTCAAAAATTGGATGGCTATAGAAAATCCTCAGATTCCTACCTATGTTAATCCGGAAAATGACGTTTTGAAAGACCTTCCTAATATTAACAAGTAATAATTTTATTTCGTCTTTTCTTTCCTCATTTATGAATAAAAATATTGTTTTGAGGTTGGCTTCTGTTTTTTTTGTTTGGTTTTCTCTGTTTTCTTTTGCCATCAGCGCCGAGGATAAGCAAGAGGAAGCTTCTCTTCTTCCATGGATTGCAGTACATGATTTTACGGTTTCTCCTGAATTGGAAAAAAAAGGTATCAATGGCTGGCATTTGGCTGAAAAAATAGAAAATGAATTGGTAAAAAAAGGTGATTACAGAGTTGTCACCAGGGCTAAGATATCAAAAGTTCTCAAAGAAAAAAACATAACATCAGGCTCATCAATAGAAGCTTCATCGCTTGGCGGCATGATAGGGGCTAATTTTATCGTTACAGGAGAGATCTCTTTAAATGGCAACAAGATTATTCTCATTGGAAAACTCATAGATGTTTCAAAGGAAGCAGGGGAGGTGGAAAAGAGTTTTGACCTTTCCGTCACTGGAAATGATGTTGATTCTGCCATTTCTAAGCTCCCGGAACTTTATGATGAGCTTGCTGAAAAGCTGACAATGAGTCCCGGTGAAATTCTCGACGAAGGCATTAATGCCATGAAGTCTGAAAATTATCGGCAAACAGTAATGTCCTTTCAGGAATTAAAGAGGATTCTGCCCATACCTAAAATAAAAGATATTGCAGAGAATCCTAAGTATTTGAATATAAAAGGGGGGGGGACCGCATCTAAAACGCCTGGGGAACTTCTGGATTATGGGCTGGAACAGATGAAGAAAGGAAATGAGGAGGAAGCGGTTATTGCTTTTAAAGGGATAGAAACTTTTTCTATTTTTAAGGAGGCAAGGGAAATTTACAGAATTTCTGAAATGCTCAAAGAGGCGGAACTCTTGTCGGAAAAACTCAAGGAAAATTTGGAAAAAACTGTGAATCAAGCGGCAAATATCCTTGCCCAAGCCAAAAACCCCCAATCTTTAGATTCTACAAAAGAGTCTCCTGAAAGTTTATGTGATAAAGCAATTGGTATGCTTGAGGGAGTATTGGATAATCCGAAACTGTATCTGAGTTCTGAAGAAAAATTAAAAATAGAAGCTGTACTTGATAGGGTAAAAACTTATAGAAAAACACTGTTTTCAGGTCCGATAACAGGAAGGCAATGGTCCATTCCGGATATAAATCTAGTTCTTATTCCAATCACTGCTGGAACTTTTGAGATGGGGATAAATGTCTCTGATCCTGAAATTGAAAAAACAATAGATAACCCTTCTCATCAAGTTACTATCAGCAGACCATTTTGGATGGGAAAATATGAAGTTACAATAGAAGAATTTTTGTTCTTCCTTAATGACATTAGAACTAATATAAAACTTTCGGAAGATGTTAATAAAGACATCAATTGGAATACTTCTTATACCCCTATTAACAAGAGCTATGAAATGAAAACAGGTTTAGGTTCTACTTGGGGAAGCAAGAATCAGCCGATGGTAGGAATAAACTGGCTGGCTGCAGAAAGTTTCTGCAAGTGGCTTACCGATAGAGAAATGAAAGCTAAGAGGCTTCCTAAAAACTACACATTCAGGCTTCCGACTGAAGCCGAATGGGAATATTCGTGCAG
>JAJXWI010000124.1 GCA_021781705.1 bacterium
TCAAAGGTAGATGGCTTTTCAGGTTTATGTGATAAAATTATTTTCAGAATTTTCATTATCAAACGTAAATCTCAGAAAAGGAATTTTTAGAAATAGACTATAGAAGAGAATGTTTTCCCATCAATACATATGCAAACTTGGTAATGTCCTGCTTCGTAACCTTTTGTGCCATTCATGTTTTTATTAGTAGCATATAGTATAAAAGGTTTACCCATTGGACATACGCTTAATATCTCTTTCAAGACCGTATCATGATCTGCTGACCCTTCAAACTTTCTAGCAGTTTGGGGCAAAGCCCGACAAACTGCTAGTTATATAAAATAACTTCACATGTCAACTAAAAAGTTAATATATATTGTATTATGAATGAAAAAAAGTAAGGAAAATTAGAGAGTAGAGAACTTGTAAACTATCTATAAAGAGTAAAAACAAAAAATCTCCTGACACAGTTCTATATAATCTTAATTTTTCATTTCAGCGAAGGTTTTTATGCAAAAAACTCTCCGGCCTGCAAGATCAACTCCATGTTTTTATAAAGATAAAGCTATAGTGTTCTCGTTATTGTAATGCGAAGCTTTTTCATGTAAATATCTTTTTTATAAAAAAGGAGAATAAACCTCACAAAATAATGATTTAAAAATAAAAAGAAAAATGAAAGACAGCATAACGGAAAGCTAATGTTAAGGAAAATTAAATGCAATTTTATTTTTGAGGATAAAATATGAGAAAGTCATTAAAGGGTCTGATTTTAGTATACCTGTCTTTTGTAAGTTTTTATGCTGTAGCAGCAAGCGATAAAGAAATATTGCAAGAAGTTAGAGATTTTGCAACAAGTTTTCAGAAAGATAAAGAAGATCAGTTTGGTGATTTGGCGAGGCATATGCGCGAAATAAATGCAACTAAACATACTTTTGTTGATTTGCAATTCTTTTTTGATAATACCAATAATAGGTATAATGATTTTAGAACAGGTTTGTGCCAATACCTGACTTCCGGGAAATTGAAAATAGATCCAGAAGAAGCAAGAATAATTGTGACTAATATGTTTAATTATTCCGAAGAGTTTTCACAGTGGTTTGATAAAACCTATCAGCTTAAAAAATTTGTACCGGATGCTATTAAGCTTATTTATCTTGATACTATTGATCCCGGGTTAAAAAGCGAGCTTGATAAAGTGTTCGGGTTAGTTGGTCTATTCTCAAGTAGTCTATATGAAATAACAATGAACGATATTAGTTGGAATGTAATGATCCCCGAATGGAGTGGCTACAATGTATTACGCCTTGGAGAAAAAATACAAAATATAAAAAAATCTATTGAAGAAAGTAAACAACTTTCCGAAGATGAGAAAGAGCGGGCATTAATTGTGCTGAAAACGTTATCTGATTTTTCTGCAAAATTATCTCCTGGACTTCGTCAAATTTCTCAAGAAGTATTAGATTACAAGAACCAAAATCCAACAGTTGAATTGATCTGTGCATCTGAAGCCATAGATGGAACAATTAAATTGCTTACACCTAAAGCTACTGAGATAGGTAAAACGTTAAGTACAACACCATTCAATGTGAGACCTTTTTTTTACGCGTATGTTCTTGGAAAAAGGTGGGGCGGGTTAACCAAAACTCCAAAAGATGATAAACAAAATATTGTGGTGGTAAAAGATGATAAACAAAAGGGTGTGTCAATAAAGAAGACAAATGCTATAAGTAACGCTTTAGAGGCAGTTAATAAAGCCATTACTGAGAGGCAAGGTATAGTAAACGATGAAACGGCTATGACTTTTACAGGTATTGCGGCAGTACATTTTCCTGCATTAAATTATGGACTAAAACAGCTATTGCCAAATTTGGAAGATATCCATAATGTCAGCCTTAAGGATATACGGGAGTGGTTAAAAACTTCGAAAGCTCTATTAGACGAAAATAAAGTGGAGATTTCTGACGTCTCGGTTGCTTTATATAATGTTGAAAGCAGACCCAGAGATGTAACTTTGTCACCTGAAGTAGGCATAAATCAATACGATTTGTTGTTGCATACTTACATGTTGGTAAGAGGAATTTATGAAGCTAATGGAGATGCTACCTTACCGCTTATGCTTTTTTCGGCACTGGCAGATCAGAAAAATCGCTGTCCTTTTGGAATGGTTAGCAGAATGTTCATAATGGTCTATAAGCCGGCGTATGATTCTATATGTAAATAAATCTTGAACTTAAGATTTTTTTAACCCTTATTTTTCATTTCGGAGAGGATGCAAAAGTCTCATGATATGGGATGACCGTGAAAAACTTACTTTATTACACATATAAAAGAGATTAATGAAAATAGTGTGATAAAATAAGGCTTAAAAACAAGCTAAGGAACATGAGTAGAAAGCATCACTACAATCTAGGGGAAAACCTGCTACATATAATCGGCGTTTTGCTGGCTATATTCGGCATTCTTCATGTTGTCGATTCTGTTCTTCTGATAACCAGATTAAACCTTCCGCTGCTATCATATGTGTTTTCAACTTGTTATCCCAAGGTAGGCTACACTGCAGGAATAGCTTTAGGTGTATTAATTGGATTCTGGGAAATTTTAGTTGGGATAGGTGTTTACAATAGAAAAAGAAGAGCGCATATTGCAGCAATACTTTTGTTTTTTATCTTATCCATAAAGTGTGTAGCTTTTGATTCGTTAGCTATATTTACAATTACGAACATTATTTTCCTAGTCTTACTAATATTGTTGTCAAAGTTCTTTAAAGAAGATCATACATATACTACTTTAAATTACCAGAAAATTGTTGCACTGCTTTCAGTTTTGCTGACTTTGGTTTATGGGGTGCTTGGAAGTTTTATTCTAAAAGAAGAATTTACAGGTTTGCATAGTCTAACTGATGCCTTGTACTTTACGATGGGAACATATGGATCCGTGGGATTTGGGGACATTCTTCCGCGTACGATTCAAGCAAAACTATTCTGTGTAAGCATGATAATAATAGGTCTGGGATCTTTTGCAACAACAATAACTTTTGTTATAGGCCCAATGATAGGAAACAAATTGAAAGGAATTTTTAAAATCATGAGTATGACATCACAATTAAAAGACCACATAATAATTTGCGGATATTCGTATTTGTCAGATGCTCTGGTGCAATATTTAAAAAGAGAAAAAATTTCTTATGTCATACTGGAAAGCTCATCTGATAAATTATTGAAACTGGGAGATCAATCCCTTACAGTGCTTGGCAGCAACTCATCAAAAGAAACCTTCGAGAATCTTAATATAAAAGATGCAAAAGCTGTAATATGCGCTTTTGACAGTGATGCGGATAATATACTCACCGTTTTGACAATAAAAGGCGTGATGGAAAAGTTGGAATTAAAAAATCTTAAACTGATAGTGAGAATAGAAAACGAAGATAATATAGAAAAAGTCAAAAAGTTGGGAGTAACCGACATCGTTTCGCCTTCACTACTTGCGGCACAGGCAGTGTTAGAAATTACAAAATAACACCGTGTTTATTACTGGATATATTCGCGATAATGACTGAATATCATTCAAAATATTTTGCTCATGAGCTTAGCCACCGTCGCTCCCTGCATGATTCAGAGAAACTCGCCACGGCTTTGGCGGATGCGCAGGTGGACTTGAATCCTCACCAGATTGATGCGGCTTTGTATGAGAGAAGAGTTTAACCACGAAGGAGATAAAAGATGAATCCGCAGATTACGCAGATGGACGCAGATAAAAGAGATCAAGACACCTCCCGACTTCGGCGGTCTTGACGCTTAAGATGTTGACTATCAACGAAAGTTCATTTTTTCAGGGCACTACATTATTTTTAGCTAAAAAAGTGTAATATCTTTATGCAAGGCTTGTTACGGGAAAAGGA
>JAJXWI010000046.1 GCA_021781705.1 bacterium
GACCTTAAAAAAAGAAGACAGCATAGCTGTAGAAGCAACGGGCAACACTGCATATTTTGTTGAAGAAGTGGAAAAAAGAGCTGGCAGAGTAGTTGTAGTAAATCCGTACCAATTCAAGGTAATAAGTCAGTCAGTTAAGAAAACGGATCAAAATGATGCGAAAGTAATAGCGTTATTTTTGGAGAAAGATATGCTACCTGAAGTAAGAATGAAAAGGGACGAGCAGGCGAAGCTTTCAAGCGTAGCCCAGACAAGGGATAAGCTTGTTAAGCTTCGTACTATTCTTAAAAACAAGATAAACAATATATTTTCGAGAAATGCTTTAGTTTTGGGAAAAAAATCTTTATCCAGCGAAAAGGGATTAAGAGAAGTTGAAAAGTCAAACTTTGGCCTTGTTACCAATACAGAAATTAAAGTGATAGTTGGACAGATACGTTCCCTAAACAAGAGTATTGCAGAACTTGAACAAATTATGATTGACAGCAGCAAAACAATGGATGGACATAAAAACCTTACGAGCATAAAAGGAATAGGAGACAAAGGCGCAGCCGTTATGCTGTCTGCTATTGGCAATATTCACGATTTTTCTGACTCTGGAAAGCTTGCGTCATATTTCGGAATTACTCCGAGAGTGCAGAACTCAGGCGATACAGTTCATCACGGCAGGATTACTAAAAAAGGGAACAGGTTGGTACGAACAACTCTTGTACAATGTTCTTTAATTGCAAAAAGATGCAGTCCTTATCTGGAAAACTTTTTTCAGAGAATTAAAAGCAGACGAGGAACTTCAAAAGCTATTATTGCTTTAGCCAGGAAATTCCTTGACATTATTTACAAAACTCTAAAAAATAGCTGGGTGTTTGAAGATTTTCCAACCTTTAAGTTGGTTACTTCTTAAATATTTTTTAAAATTGAAGTAGAAATTATTATAGGAGAATATGTGACGATGGATATTGTTGAACCTGTTTCAAAAAAACTTAATTATCTATTAATCATGCCTCGTTTAGTGCAAAATGTAGGCGATGGATACGTTTTTCCTCTTGGTATTGCCTATGTTTCTTCAAGCCTAAAGAAGGCTGGCTTCAATGTTTTCACATTAAATTTGAATCACTGTGAAGGGGACTGTTTTGAAATTATTAAAAATATTATCAAAGATAAAAATATCAATGTGGTAGCAACTGGAGGCCTTTCCCCGCAATACCATCTTGTTAAAAGTGTTATCGAAGCGGCAAAGCTAGCTAATAATAATATAATAACAATCGTTGGCGGAGGAATTATTACTTCCGACCCTGAAACGGCGATGGAAGCCTTGGAGTGCGCTGATTTTGGAGTAATTGGTGAGGGTGAGTTGACTATGAGTGAACTTGCTTATGCCTTGGAAAATGGTGGAGATTATTCTAAGATTTATGGTATTATCTATAAGGAAGCTTCAATCTTTAAAAGAACAAAACCACGTGGGGATATTGAAAATATCAGTATACTCCCTTGGCCCGATTATGATGGGTTTGACATAGAGAAGTATCTTGAAGTTCCATCAGCTGGATTTGCTGGGATAAACAAAAACCGTTTGATTTGCATGTTGGGAAGTCGGTCTTGCCCTTATCAATGTACTTTTTGCTGCCATACTACTGGGAAAAAATATCGTCGTCGTTCTCTAGATGATTTTTTTGCTGAGCTGAATTACCTCGTGTCTCGGTATAAAATCGAATACATCTCCATGGCTGATGAAATGTTTGCACTGGATATCGAACACACAAAAGAATTTTGTGAACGAATTAAAAAACACAAAGTTTCTTGGTATGCTGCTTTTCGTATTAACACAGTTCGGCCCGAACTTCTCCCTATTTTAAAAAACGGTGGAATTGAATCAATGTTCTTCGGTATAGAAAGTGCCGACAATCATATTTTGAAGAGTATGCGTAAAGATCTTACTATAGAACAAATAGAATCCGGATTAAAAATGGTAACTAAGGCGGGGATTGTGAGTTATGGCTGTTTTATATTCGGCGATATTGAAGAGACTTTTGAAACTGCTCAAAATACTTTAAAATGGTGGCGGGAACATATGGAATACATTATTCATTTAACCCTTGTAAAGCCATTTCCTGGTTCATATATTTATAACTATGCTTGTGAAAAGGGAATTATAAAGAACAAAATAAAATACCTCAGGGATGGATGTCCACAAATAAATATTTCCAAAATGAATGATGCAGAATTTGGTGAAATTGTACGTCAGATATCGGAGAATTCAAATCTTCTGAATGAAATAGGAAATTTAGAATTACTTAGATTTGATCCGATAATGGGAAGGGAGACAATAACAGGTATTTGTAATAAATGCAAAAAGAAAAATACGTGGGAAAATATTAAATTATTTTCCAATGACTATATTTATTGTAGCTACTGTAGACAAAAATACGATACGCCACATCCTTCTCTACTTAGAGAAAATTTAGATAAAAATGTTGCCATTTTACTTAAGAAATATGGTAAAATTTCCATTTGGGGAATGACTCTTTCTATCATGAACCTTTTTAAATATTCAAAGATACTCAAAGATCCAAATGTATTTCCAATAGATATATCCGAAAGCAAAATGCAGATGGATATGTATGGTAAAAAAATATATTCACCATCAATTCTGAATACGGATGAGATTCCTGTTGTCATAATTGCCGTTCCTTCTCATGCTGGACAGATTTCATCTCAAATCAAGGAAGATCATCGAAAAGTAAAATTAATACTAGATATTTGTAAATTGGTAGATCACAATCCAATAACTACACCTTAAAATCAGGACTTTAAGAAGAGTCTATATTAATGAATTATGTCAAATATAAACGGTAAAAAATTAAACTATCTCTTAGTAATGCCACGGCTAGTTCAGGATGGGTATTCCTTTCCTCTCGGTATTATGTACAATCCTCCAGCATGAGAAAGGCTGGTTGTAATGTACTAACTATCAATCTGAATCATAGTGATGGTGATATTTATGATATTTTAAAAAAACAAATATAAGAAAGGTAAGGGATAAAAGTGCAGAAGAGATGAAAAATGCAGTAGTCAACAGTTTTGCGTCCTGTCCCGGAGTTGTGAAAACATTAACCCTCGATAATGGAAATGAGTTTGCGCTTCACGATAAGATAAGCAAAGAAACAGGAGCTACTGTGTATTTTGCCGAGCCCTATTCTCCCTGGGAACGCGGACTCAATGAAAATACAAATGCACTTATAAGGAGGTTTTATCCAAAAGGAACGGACTTTAGATAGAATAAGTAAATTTGAAATAGCCAATGTACAGAATCTTTTAAATGAAAGACCACGAAAAATTCTTGGATTCAGAACACCTAAAGAAGTATTTATCGAGGAGATTTTAAAACAGGAGAAATTCAGGTTAATGCTAAATGTGCACTGAAATGGCAGAGAAAGTTTTTACAGATGGTTCTTGTCGTCTGCTCCTTGCTCCTGCAACTTCCGTTCCGACGAGTTTTTGGACCCATTCTCGTTGCAGGAGACGCAGACTCCAATAACACTGTAACTCCGATTAGGACGGCTAAAGAACTGCGCGCTAAAAACTTTCTATCTCATTATTTATTTTTTAATAACGGTTGCACTTGACTTTTGAAAACAGCTATTTACTAAAGAAGATTTTATTGATTAAAAAATAATACGTTGGCACAGAATGAAAAATATTACTGTTTATATCCTTGTGTATAATGAAGAAGCGAGGATTGAAAACCTACTAAAAAACTGCCTTTGGAGTGATGATATTATTATTTATGATAAATCATCAACCGACAGAACAAGAGAGATTGCTTCAAAGTATCATTGTAGAATTATTAAGATTCCTTATTCCGACACTGGTCCAGGAATGTCGATAAATGTGGTTAATGATGCAAAAAATGACTGGATATTGGGGATTACTTGTTCAGATATTATTCATCCAAAACTTATAGATAAAATGCTCGAATTAATAAATAGAGAAGGCTTTGATTATGATGTAATAGCTTTCCCTTATGTCGTAGGAGTCTTAGGGATAATAGACAAACGATCTCCATGGTCGGCTATTCCTCTTAAAAAGTATCTTTTTAAAAAGACGGCCGCAATTTTTTCAGATATAGTACATAAAGAAATATCTTTTAAGCCATATGCAAAAATTTATAAAATGGAGAAAAACGACAAGGAAGCTGTTTTTCATCTGACCCATGAAAATTTAGATATTTTTTTTGAACGTGTAACCAGATATGCAAAAGGAGAAGCCATGCTTTATAGTTCAATGAACAAAGGTCTTATTAAAATATTTTTAGAAATATGGGCTGCTATTTTTTGGATGATATTTTATAAAAGAGTTTTATTTATGGGCTGGAAAGGTTTTGTTCTATTCTATGCCTTTCTTATATATTTTTTTACAAAATTTCTTTTTACATGGGAAAGGTTTAATGGCAAAGGCAAAGAGGTTTACGATAAATTAAGAAACTCTATGCTTAAAGAATGGAGTAAGGATGCAAACAGTAGAAGTAATGATGCTAAACAAGGATAAATTTATGGGAAATAGTGTAAGTAGTAGAGAGAAAGAACATTTTAATGCCATAGCATTTGAATATGAAAATAACTATCATTTGAATGATCCGGCAGCTAAACGAAAAATTTTAAGACTATGTGAAGAGTATTCTGAGTGCCTTAATTTGTCTCCAGAAGGGCCTTTACTTGAAATAGGCGCAGGAACAGGATTTTTAACTAGACATTTATATAATCTCATAAAAAATAGGGACTATATAGCGTCAGATATTTCTCCAGAAATGTTAAAAATAGCTAAGTCGACATTGTCAGGAAAAAATAACTCCGTACAGTGGAAAGTCGAAGACTGTTTATCCTATTCATTTAGCAACTCATCTATATCCGCGATAACAGGACACGGTATTTTGCACCATTTAGACTTAGAAGTCGCGATTAAAGAAATTAGTAGGATATTAAAACCTCAGGGAAGAATAGCTTTTTATGAGCCTAACATACTGAACCCTTATGTGTTTTTGATTAAAAAAATTCCTTTCCTGCGTCCTGCTGGAGACACTGAGGATGAAACGGCTATAAACCCATTTAAACTTAACAAGCTCCTTAAGAAATATAATTTTAGAAAAATCAGCATTGTTCCCTGTGAATTTACATTAAATAATACCCCAGATAAGCTAATTGTTTTATTTGAAAACTTCTCGAGATTTTTAGAGAAAATTCCAGTGGTTAAATACCTCGGAGGATCCTTTAGAATTAAGGCAGAAAAGATATAGGAAAAATCATATTTTATGATGGAGTTTTTGTTTGATTTAGAGTGATTTGGCGGAAAGGGAAAAGAACTTTATGATAGGTTAAGAGAAAAAATGTTAAGAGAATGGAAAAAAAGAAACCTTAAATAGGCTGGCATATGAAAAAGTTGATATCTTATAGTTTGTATGGCGAGAATGAGTTTTATCTTTCCGGCGCCATCAGAAACGCAAAAGAAAAAGATGATTATTACCCCGACTGGATTTGCAGATATTACGTAGCTCAAGACGTTCCCAGAAAAACAATAAACTTACTAAGGTTATTGGGATCTGAAGTAATCCCTATGACTAAAAAATATTACGTTGATGGTACGTTTTGGCGCTTTTTACCTATGAGTGAAGATGATGTAGAAGTAACTTTAGTTAGAGACACTGATTCAGTTTTTACCGTAAGAGAGGTAGTAGCTGTAAATGATTGGTTAAAGAGTGATAAGTGTTTCCATATCATGAGAGATCACCCTTATCATAGAGCAGTTATCCCTGCAGGTCTATTTGGTTGTAGAAGAGGGATAGTTAATAACATCAAGGATATGATTGAAAAATGGGGCTACTATAACAAGCGAGGTGCTGATCAAGAGTTTTTAAAATATAACATTTATCCTATTATTAAAAATAATGTGATGATTCATACTGACCTTGTAAAATACGAAGGAGAAGATGTTGAACCATTTCTCTGCAATAGAATAATAGGTGAATTTGTTGGATGCCATAAGAGAGTGAATGAGTTATCGAATAGCGAGATGAGCCATTATTCAAACATTTTCTCAAAAGCAAAACTCAAAACATATCCTATGCCTTACAGTTTTTGGCAGAGAAAAAGAGCCAAATTACTACTTGAATTAGTTCATTGGCATCGAAAAATCAAAGATAAACTGTCTCAATAATATTGAATCATTTTTATGTTTTTATAAGACTAACAAAAAATTTAACATGTTTGATTAGTTTTGCATAAGTTATTATGAAATATAGCAGATTTGATATTATGAGGGTAAAAACTGCAACTTCAAAATGGCAATTTCGGAATGGAACTGCAATAATTACACAAATAATGCCTACAAGAGTGCTTAACAAGAATTTTTTATAATTACCCATATTAATAAAAAATCCATCAAATGACTTATGCATCTTAAAGGCAAGGAAAACTAAAATGCTAAAATATGACAAAGCTGTTGCCGTTGCTGCGCCTGTTATTCCAAAAATTGGGACTAAGGCTATGTTTAGAATAATGTTTATAGTGTTTCCCAAAATTATAGAAATGGCTACGCTTTTTGCATTATGTCCGGCATTGAGTGTTCCCATATAGAAGCTTGCTAGAGAAAAGAAAATATTCCCTATAAATAATATTATCAGAGCTGTTGAAGCTTCGGTAAAATTGGCTGAAAATAGAAAAATAATCAGGTGTTTTGAGGCAAGAATGATAGTGAAAATAACTGGCCAGAGTAGATAGAGAAAAAACTCTGTTATGACCGAACATATGTCAGAGATTTCTTTAATTTTCCCTTCCTGCCACATTGTTGACACTATAGGTATAAAAACTCCAGGTATCACCATCAGTCCTTGAGCTATTTGCATAATTGGTAAAGCTACGTTATAAAGCGCTACCTCTTCAAGAGTTCTGAAATATGTAATCATCAATGAGTCGAGATAGTACATCGTTGAAAGTCCTGCTGTAGATATGGCAACCCACTTGCTTAGATGAAAAATAGATTTTAGGGTTTCGGTATCCTTAAGATATTTTGAACATGGTACAAACCCAAATCTAGCGATTAGAAGTGAAAGAAGTATAAAAATAAGAAAGGAAGATAGTGGAAAAATAATTGCAGGAATAAGTATTCTATTATTAATTTTAACTATTAACAATACTCCTAATATAACCAGTGGACTTAATATTTGAAAGGTATTTAGCAAAGCGAATTTTTTCAGAGCGGTAAGAGATGTGTAAGGTGCAGAAACGATAGCATTTGAAATCAATATTGCAATTATGGCAAAGTAGGGGAGGGTTTTATTATATTTAAAGAAGTCGTAAAGCCAAAACTTGTAAGTAAAAGATAGTGCTAGAAAAACGGTAAGTGAACATAGAAATTTTACGCTTAAAAATAGTGTATAGACAGAGTTGGACTTTTCTATCTTGCTTTCAGAAAATGATCTTGAAAGAAGGATAGTTGCCGACTGCCCAAGGCCTAAATCTAGATATGACAAGAAAATCATGCACAATGACATTGCCGAATAAAGGAACCCAAAGTCTTCTGGTGATAGATTTAGGGCAAGGGTTCGCCTTATGAAATAATTTGCTATGCCAAGGATTCCGACTCCTACAAATGAAATAAGGCTTCCTTTAATGAAAGCATTTATATGCGGCTGATTTTCTTTTTTTTCTGTCATGTAAGAATCCTTAAACACAAAGTATCTCTAAGGTTTTCACAAAGCACCACTAAGTATTTTGTATATTAATATTCGTAATTTTATTAAAAGAGTATGAATTGCTGCGTGAACTCTTGTTCCGTATTCTCTTGAAATTTTAAGTTCCTCATTAAACTGTTGTTCGAAATGGGTTTCACTGATTGTGCCCTCGCAACGCCTGAACGATGCCAGATAATCTCTTAAATGATGTGCGGATGATATCTGCGCCATTTTTAACCATAGTTCATAGTCCCATGCAGCTTTATATTTTGGATTCAATGGGCAAGCTTTCTTCCATAACGACATTCTCCAGAATGTCGAAGGCTGGTTTATATAATTCTCACAAAACAAAATATTTCGACTATAAAAATAGCCGATAATATTTTTGTATATAGTTATAAGCTTTCTTATAACTATTCCTTTTTCATCTATTATTTTACATCTACCATAAACCCAGCCTTGTTCGGGATGCTCCCTAAAGGCTTCAACGATCTTCTGCAAAGTTTCTGGAAGAAAAATATCATCAGCATTGAGCCAGCAGCCGATATCTCCTGTTGCCATATCCATGCCCGCGTTAATTGCTTCCTGCGGAGATCCATCTTTCTTTGATATAACTATTATTTTATTGCCATATTCCTTGAGAATTTCTAAAGTGCTATCTGTAGAACACCCATCCCTGATTATATATTCGAGCTCAAACTTTCCTTTCTGAGAAAATACACTTTCAACAGTTTGCCTTATAAATCGTTCTCCATTTTTTACTGGAGTTATCACTGAAACCTTTACAGGTTTAGTTAATGGTTGGTCGCTGATGATTGTTCGTAGTTCGTGGTTCATCATGGCGTTTTATTGATGATTGTTTGGTGATATTTATTCATTTTTCGATACATTCGATGAATTTGTTGAAAGTTTTTCCATTTCATTTTTTAATAGAGCCATTTCCTGGGCTATTTTTTTTGTTTGTCTAGATCTTATGGTAAGAAGAATAGAAAACTGCAAAAGGATTAATAGGATGAAAACTATCAGTATAAGAAAAAGGGTAGCCGGAGCATAATATATTCCTATAAACTTAGATAACAGGCCGAGCAACGAAGGAAACACTGCTAGGATAATCAAGATGACGGAGGCAAAAATCCAGAGAAGGGAATATGCTTCGCTCAATCTCTTTTTTCTTACCTGTTGAAGAACAAAAAGTAAAAATATTATGCTGACGATTACTGAGATGATAGTGATTCTGTTCATAAGGGTGTTTTGAGTGTTGTGTTTTGAGTGTTGTGTTTTGAGCGTTGTGTTTTGAGCGTTGTGTGAAGATGAACTTAAGTTATTTTGACAAACTTTGTTATTACGTTTATGATATAGTTTGTTTCCTCTATAATGAATTGAGTTTCTGAATAACCAACTAATATAAAGGTTTTCTCCTCAATATCCATACAAAACTCAAAATTTAAAATTCAACATTTCTTTCTGGACGCCGTTATAAAAATAGCGAAAACTACTTTTACCATGTAATAAATTGACTTTAATGTATTTATCGAAGAGTAGCCATGTTCTCTTTCCTGCATATTAACGGAAACTTCTTTTACCCTATAGCCATTCATACCTAAAAGAGTAATTTCTTCAGGTTCTGGATAGTCAAAAGATGGATAATTATTAGCTAGGTATTCAATTAATTTTCTATTGTACGCGCGGAAACCAGATGTTGAATCAGTTATAGTCTGTCCGATTATAAACTTGTTTAAAAATCTGAATGTATATATGCCAATTCTTCGAATTGGAGTAGACTTGAAGGACTGTTGGTAGTTGGTGGTTGATGGTTGTGAGACAGGTGTTAAGTGTTGAGAGTTGAGTGTTGAAGATTCCGAAACAAAACGGGAACCTATGGATATGTCCGTTTCTCCAGCCATTATTGGAGCCAAAACTTTTTGCATTTCAGAAACAGGATGCTGTCCATCTCCATCTATCCTTATGAGGTATTCAAAACCTTTTCGTTCGGCATACATAATACCTGTTTGAATGGCTCCGCCAATACCGATATTTATGGGAATCTGCAAAGTTATTGCTTCTTTAGTGTTTCTAACTACTTCAATGCTATTATCCGTAGATCCATCATCTATGACTACAATAGTCGCTTCAGGGAATTCTTTCCTTACTGATAATACGAGGGTTCCTATAATTTTTGCTTCATTGTAGCATGGGATGATTATGCAGAGGCTGGATCGTGGTTCGTGGATCGTAGTTTGTGGATCATGGTTGATTGTTTGTAGTTCTGAACTACCTTTGGCTAAATTTTGAGTTTTGAGTTTTGAATTCATAAATTAGCTAATTAGTTTAAGTTCTTGAACAAAAGTATATCTTCAAAGCCTGTTTTTACTTCTTGCATGTTCGGTATAGATTTTAAAATGGCAACTTCCTTGGAATAGTCCTCTGGTGGAGTAACCACAATTATATCGGGAATAATTGTCTTATCTGGAGGCAATAGCGTACTTGTATAATAGGTATATTTTGCAGGAAATCCTTTTACTGTTTTCTTGATATCCGCTTCGCTATCTTCAGAAGTTTTCAGATTATGGACAAAATCATTATCTCTGTGTAGAGAAAAATCTGCATCTGCAAAGAAAGGGTAATCCGGCCGATTCCCAAAGGATAGAATATGTAATCTTTCATTGCTGTTTTTCTTAGAATTAATCAAAAGGTTTTTATTTTCTTTTATCCATTCCCCAAGACGTCTTGGTTCTTTCTTTTTTGATTCAAGAGAGTCTGCCATTCCATTTTCTATTTGCCCCAGTGCTACAAATAGCACTGTAATGGAAAACAATATCTGAACAATTTTATGTTTCTTTGTGATGTCTAGAATCAGCCTATATCCTGAAATTATAAAAGGCATTAGCAAAAGAATATTGATTAGAAAGTAGCGATAAGTTAAGGCTGCAAAATAAAAGATAAAGGCATTCAATATGACTAGTATGATCATTACGTTATGTTCCAGCGACCACTCTTTCCGGCGCAATAAAAAAACTACTCCAAGAACAAATAATATTTCGTATAATTCAAAAGTGCCTACTGAAAATCTGTCTAAGAACCCTCTAATCCTGCCAAGAGAGAAATAGCTATAAGTATTAGGATCCGAATAAACTACCTTGTGTTGAGAGAGTGGTATCTTTTCGACGGTTTGTGTAGCTTCTGAAGATGTTTCTTGAATAGGCTTATTGGAGGCAAAAAAAACTTTAATGTTTTGACTGAATTCTTTGACAGCCATAGCTTCTCTTTCATCTAGGAGAGGGTAGCCAGTATGTTTATATACTTGGTACATTCGAGGGGCTATTACGGTAAATATTACTATTGCACAGAAGAGGCAGTAGCCCAAAGTTTTAATAATAAATTTTGAATCGATATTGTATCCATTATCTTTGAGTAAAAGTAAAATAAGAACAAGTAATATTATGGGAGCAAAAATAATTCCTTCTCCTCTGACGAGCGCTGATAATGCAAGAGATATTCCTAGCCATATTAGCGTTAGATTTTTTTTGCTTTTAACAAAGCTGAATGCTAAATAAACGGAAAGTATGAGAAAGAAGAACCTTGTACCTTCTAGCAGCGACGTCATTCCGAAACGGAGTATTTTAGGAGCAAAAAGATAAAACATGCATCCCCATGCCGCATATTTTCTGTCCATAAAGAAGCACAATAGAAGATAAAGCGGGAATATTGTTAGGACACAAAGAGCGCAACTTACAATATGTGTTGAGTATTGAGCTGGTATTCCTAGTTTGCAAAACAATCCACTTAAAACAGGAAAAAGCGGTGGTATCCCGTCTAGAAAACCTTTTGAGTAATCACCTAATCCAAAGTAATGCGCCATTGTCGTGTATAAAACAGCGTCCCCATATATGAATCCGCTGAAGAGAACACTTACGAATGCAAGCGCAATGCCTATACAAAAGGTAAGTATTAATACTTTACGAGGCTCAGAGAAAAATAAGCAAACTTTGTCATAGAAAATCATTGATTTACCCCGAAATTACAAAAGCATAAATTGAAAAATAATTGAGTCTCTTGAACGCTTATAAAATAATAAGTTTTTTTTGCAAAAATACTATAAGCTGTCTTTGTGGATAAAACTCTCTTTTGAGGATTTTTTTTCTTAAAAATCCTCCTTTGCTGAAGCTTTCACCTGCGGTAAGCTTCGAATGAACAAATCGACGGATAGTCTTCTTAATGCATATCAACAAGCCATTCACAACTATAAGTGAAGCATGGTGGGCGTAACAGAACTCGAATCTGTGACCTCTACGATGTCAACGTAGCGCTCTAACCAACTGAGCTATACGCCCGCAAAAGATGACATAAAATCTATAGATACATTTGCAAAAGGCAAATTGTAAAGGTTAATTTTATTGAATATTATTGAATTTAAAATTGGTTATATTATGAATAGCAAGAAAGAAAAAGCTAGAAAAAGCAAAAACAAAACTGTATCTACGGATAAAAAAGACAATCTTGAAATTCACGGAAAATTACTATACAGAAAGCCTGACGATGACTCTATAGAGGCTGAAGAGGTCTATCAGAAGCCCAGTGTGCCGGGGGAATATGCAGGGGATTGTTAGGTTGCCTTAAGTGAAAGACTATTCGGTTTTTTGTTCTTTATCTTCCTCAATCAAAGGTAAATTAAACTTTTTCTTGCTGATTGTTTTCGATATAAATTTTAATTTTTCAGTTATTTTATCCATGCTTTTAGCAAGTTCTTCGTTGGCCGTTTGCTGTTCTTTCAGGAGTTCTCTAAGATTTCTATTGATAAGACAAATAAAGAGCGGGGTAAATAGTGACAATATCAGTAGTATAACTATGCCTACAACGATTAATATAGCTATAAAAGAGCCGAGTGAGCTTATTAATTGTTCCATATATTTTACCTCCAAGTTTTTATTGTTATAGCATATGATACTATAATGGCATAAGACCCAAATTAAAAGTTGATAGTTGATGGTTTGTGGGTCGATTATTGTGTAGATCGAGGTTGATGCTGAATATTGAACGAAAAGCAGGCAAGGCGCTGTAATGACTTTGAATAATGGATTTGAGTTTGTTTTTGAACCTGGTGCGTGTGAAGAATGCAAAGGTAAATGTTGCAAAGGCGAAAAAAGAAGTTACTTATGGATCAATGAAGATGAAACTGAGGCTTTGTCCAGATATCTGAATATGAATATAGATGACTTCAAAAAGCAATATCTTTATTTGTTTGAAAAAAGGTGGTCTGTAAAAGACATAAAGGTAAATGGCATGTATCAGTGTGTTTTTCTCAGTGGGGAAACAGGCAAATGTGAAGTTTATGATGTCAGACCTAAACAGTGTCGGACATATCCTTTTTGGAAGAGATTCAAAAAGTATCCTAAAGAGCTTTTTGACGAGTGTATAGCAGTCAAAAAGAAATAGGCAAAGAAGTTATTCTTTGTTCAGTTTTTTCAATATTCCTGAAGCTGCTCTTATGCCGCTAGCCCAGGCGCCTGTTATACCTCTTGACGTCCCCGCTCCATCTCCGACAAGATAGATATCTTCAGTGACAGCAAAATTCCTGTCAATAAAAAACGGCTTATTCGCGTACATTTTTATTTCAGGATAGTACATGATGGTTGAAGGGTGAAGAACTCCCGGCATTATTGTGTCCAATAACTTTAATGAGTGCCAGATATTTCTCATTATTTTAGAAGGAACAGTCAATCCCAAATCTCCTGCGCACGCAGAGCATGTGGGTTTGAAATCGTATAGGTCTAGATTAAAGGTTTCTGCCCTTGATCGTTTTCCAGCCCTGAAATCTCCCACTCTTTGCATTATCGTATTTCCGCCTCCTATTTCATTGGCCAGTCTCGCAAGATAAATAGCCATTTGTTGGCCACTGCTGACAGGTGCTTCAAGGCCGATAGTTTTTAACATTGCAAAGTTGACCAACCCATTCTTTCCTTTATCAGGAGAAAGAGCATGTCCATTTACCAGATGAAAATGGTGATAGTTTTCTTTTGTAACCAGCGCAAATCCCGAATTAGTACAGAATGTTCTTACCTTTCCGGGAAAGTAAAATTTAGGATCATAATAATCCAATACTATTGGGTAATATTCAAGTTTGGTTTCTACTCTTATCCCGACATCAAGAGAGTTGTCTATATATTTAACATTAAGGTGATTCATAACCTCCTGAAGATACGAGAATCCTTTCCTTCCTGGCGCTATTATGAGTTTGTCATAGTTGATTTCTGTTTCGTCCGAAAGATATAGTTTGTTTTTTATAGCGTCTACATCAGTTCCTGCCTCTGTTTGTAGTCTAATTTCTACGCCACGGCTTCTTAGTGTATCCATAAGACCATTTATGAGAAATTTGCTTTTATCGGTGCCTACATGAGACTGTTTTATTTTTATGAGTTTAGAGCCCACTTTTTCCGCCCTTCTTTGATATTTCTCGAGGTTTGTTTTTTCGAGAAAAGACGGTTTCAGGTGATCTTCTACTGCACTTAAAAAGTGTTCGCCTTCTTTTTGTTCCCAATATTCTTCTGTAAAACCTATTGGAAATGTGTAATTTTGTTTGCAGTCATTAAGAAGTCCGCCAGAACAGATTTTATCTTTTTCCAGTACTAATATTTTTAAACTGCTCTTTTTTTCTGATAGGTGGAATGCAGCTCCAAGTCCTGCCGGGCCTGAACCGATAATTACAATATCATACTTCATGAAGCCGGAACCTTTTTTGAATTCGATGTATTTTAGGTTAATACAAAAGGCATTATCATACTTTAAGATTATAGGATAGTCAACCTAATTAATTTTGGCAAGTTTCTTAAATTGATTTTTCAAAGAAGGATAGAGTTCTTCGTATATCTGCTGCATTTCGGAGTAGATTTTGTGATTAGTTTCAGATGGTTCGTAAGTATGTCCCTTTTTCACCAAAGTATTTGAGGCTTCTGTTATGTCTGGGTATATTCCAACTCCATGTCCTGCCAAAATCGCAAGACCGAATGTAGAACCATCTAGTATTTTGTTTGTTACAACAGGGATCCCTGTTATATCAGCTTTAATCTGGTTCCAAAGAGGGCTTCTAGCCTGTCCTCCATGTGCCCTTATTTCTGTTATTATAGAACCGTGTTGTTTGAATAAATTCAATATATGAGAAATGCCGAAACCAACTCCTTCCAGTATGGCTCTGGCAATATCTTTCTTTTCATGCTCAAGTGAGAGTCCAAAAAATACGCCTCTGGCATTTGCATCCCACCATGGCGCTCGCTCTCCGGTAAGGTATGGCAGATAGATAAGTTTATTTGCTCCGGGATGCGATTTTGACGCATCGTTAAAAAACTTACCGTAAGACATTTTCTTGCCGTAAAACAGTTCTTTGTACCACTGCAGGGACTTGCCGGTAGCAGCCATAAGCCCTGAGATGTGGAATAGCCCGGGGATGAGGGGATGAGGAGCTTCAAAAAATATTTTGTTCTTAAATGGTTTGTTCCAGCACAAGTTTATTCCCTGTGAAGTTCCTCCTCTGTCGCAAACTATGCCTGGCTTCAAAGCACTTGAACTTATTAGAACTTCTATAAAGTCAGCACCTCCTGTTCCACCTATCACAGGGATCCCTTCTGGTAATTCTGTAATTTTTGCCGCAGTTTTTGTTATTTTCCCTATTAAAGTTTTCATTTTTGCTGGTTCAGGAAACATAGAGCTATCAATTCCCGAAGCTCTGATTACATCGTCGTTCCATATCTTTATGAAATCTGATGCAAAAATGGTCTTTAATTCCCCTGTTAATTTATAATTTATATAATCAAGAGGTTGTACAAAGTATCTGGCTTTGTTAAATAAATCCGGTTTATTATTCTGCAGCCATAATGCTCTTGGGACAAACCATGTCAGGTCGTTTGATTTTTTTGCTATTTTTCCTGAGATAAATTCAGCCTCTTGTGATGCCCTTTTATCCATCCATAGGATAGCATTCTTGATAACTTTTTTATTCTTATCCAGTATTGTCAGGGTAGGTCCATGACTTCCTACGCATATAGCAGCTATATTTTTTTTATTGAGGATAGATGTTGCTTCTTTAAGTGTGTTTACGACAGCTTTCCACCAATCATGAGGGTTTGCTTCTGCCATACCTGTTTTTTTGTCAAAAAACAAATTATAATTTTTTGTTTTTTCACATAACTGGTTTCCTTCAAGATCATAAACTCCTGTTTTTATTCTTGTCGTTCCTATTTCTATTCCGATAAGGTAGCGCATATCTTATTTCTTATTTATGGTTGAATGGAAAACTGTATTAAAAAATTAGCTTTATAGATTTTATCTAATGGCAAGCTGACAGAAATTTTTCAAATTCGCCTATGCTTTCTTCCGACATTAAATGGAGTTTCTTCGCCAGTTTTATGGAGAACATAGCATAGACACCTGTTGCTTGCGCGCATAGGATGTTCTTGTCATCGTACAGTTCAGATTTGAGGATAACTTCCTTTGATTTAATTTCCTCAATCCACGCAAATGCTTGTATTTCAGCATTCGTGATTACTTTGTTGTGATAGTTGGTTGTTATGGATTTTGTAAGCATTATGTTTTTCGTGACGCAAATCACAGTCCATGCCATCAGCTCGTCGAGAATTGTAGAGATTATTCCGCCGTGTATTAATTGATCCCATCCCTTGAATTTTTCTCCAAGTTTGAGTGATGATGTAATATATCTGCAGCCGTCAAAGTAGAATTTCATGTGCAGTCCGTATGGATTGTTTGTACCGCAGGCAAAACATTCTTTGGACCACAGATGAGTCGGAATCAATTTTAGATTTTCTATTTTTATGTCAGGTTTAGCCATTATCTCTCAAACTTATTTTTTTCTGAGGAAGAAAAATGCTCCTAATCCTGCAAGAAGAATAGCAATAGTCATTGTCATTGGGAACGCAAAACGAGATTCTTGAAATGGCAGGTGAACATTCATTCCATATACGCTAGCTACAAGGGTGGGGAGCATTAGGACTACAGTGATTGATGCAAGGGATTTCATGACAGCATTCAGATTATTCGATATAAGGGATGCAAATGCATTCATCATTCCACTCAAAATGTTACTGTACACATTAGCCATTTCTATTGCCTGTTTATATTCTACTTCCACATCCTCCAGTAGATCTCTTTCTTCAGCACTTATTTTGAACTTTTTTGATACAGATAGTCTTCCAATCATTATTTCATTTGCTCTAAGTGATGTAGAGAAATATACCAAACTTTTTTCCATATCGAGCAATTTTACCAATTCCTGATTTTTCATAGACTTATTCAACTCCTTTTCGAGTTCATTTGTCATATTGCTTATCTGTCTAAGAAATTTAAGGAATAGGATTGCCGTTCTTAGAAATATTAGAAAAATAAATCGTTCTTTATTTTTCAGAGAAAAATTTTTTATTCTTCTATCGAGAAAGGTTGAAAGAATTTCGGTTTCCATGGAGCAAATGGTTATGATCGTATCTGAAGAATATATTATGCCGAGCGGCACTGTGTTGTATGGTATCTGGGGATGATCTTTGTCGTGATAGGGAATTCTTAAGATTATTAAGATGTGTTCATCTTCGATTTCTATGCGTGGTCTTTCATCTATGTCCAATGGATCAGTTAGAAACTCTTCAGGGATTTCAAGTACTTTGCTGATTTCGTTAAGTTCCACGAAATTTGGCTGGATGGCATTTATCCAGCAATCCTTTTCAATAGCATTGATCTCCTGGAGGCCTTCATCAGATTTTTTATACATGCTAATCATAAATGCTAAAAAGGACAAACTCGCAGAGTGTTAAAATTTAGAAATAAAAAGACCGCTTTCATAGAAGTATAATTGAGCTTGAGAGCTAATTCAACAAAAAGTATCCAAATTATTTTATATAAGTAATGGAATTATAAAAAGGTTGGTTTTGGGATTGTTTTGGAATAAGAACGAAAAGCAAATTATTCCTTATTGGTTACTATGTTTTTTGCGTGAGTTTTTGCCGCCTTGCCGCCTCCAAGCATTCTCGAAATTTCCAATACTTTTTCTTGTTCGGAAAGAGCGGATATTGTTGTTACCGTCCTTCCCTCAATAATGCTCTTTTTTACTTGAAAATGGTGATCGGCAAAAGATGCTACATGTGGAAGATGCGAGATGCATATTACTTGATGTTTTTTTCCTATTCTCTTTAATTCTTTGCCAACTTCTTTGCCAACTTCTCCTCCGATATTTGCATCAATCTCGTCAAATATAAGGATCGGGATTTTATCTGCGGCGGAGAATACGCTTTTTATAGCCAGCATTATTCTTGAAAGTTCTCCGCTGCTGGCGACGGAGTCAAGAGGGCTTAATTTCTCTCCGGGATTAGCAGAAAACATTATTCCCAGTTTATCTATTCCTGATGGGGAAATTTGATTTTCCGAAAAAGTTGCAGCCATTTCTGAGCGTAAAAAGCCGAGGAGTTTAAGTTTATCT
>JAJXWI010000125.1 GCA_021781705.1 bacterium
ATCCTTGGGCTATTCAAGGCCGTCGCCAGTATCGTCCTTGCCGGTAGTACCGCCGCCTGATTCAGAGCCTTGGCCTTCGCTGCCGGTCTGACCGGTGTTTGAGCCGCCTGGGGTAGAAGCGCCTGGCGTATTATCCGGAGTGGTTGGCGCGTTGAGGTCAACGCTGGTCTTACCCTCCTTAATCGCCTTGATAACGGCTGCCTGAGCACTGCGGCTGGCTACGAGGTTGAACTCGGCGTCATCGCGAAGGTTCTTGAACTCCTGACCTGGCTCCCACTGAACCTTCACACCGGTGATGTTCTGCGAGGTGAACTTGTCGGCATCCTCAGCACCCTTCGAGGTGAGAAGGAGAGAGAAATCACCAAGATCGCCCAGACGGATTTTCTTGCCCTCAAGCAACATCTCTCGCATGCAGTCTACGGCGATGTAGAGGATGGCGCTGATGTCGGCTCTCGAATAAACACTACCATGTGAAGTGATGTGCTTGGCAAACTTCTCGATGGTCATGATGTCGGTGTACTGTGAGATGGCGAAAGCATTCTGCTTCTCAGCCTTCACGAGTTCCAGGTCCTTTGGGTCAGGATTCTTGCCCTCCTTCTTTGCCTGGTTGATGCGTGACTTAGCCTGGTTGATTTCCAGAAGATTTGCGTTCACGCTACGCATTACGATGCTGTAATTAATCATAGTCGTTTGCAGTATGTTTAGAGTCCGTGTTTGCAACTCCCCAGAACGCCCCGTTCCTGCCGTTTTCGGGGTCTTCATTGATGACTGGCGCCTGCCATCATTTATGACCCGTGTAGGTCTTAATAGAAGACCGCCTTCAGGCACCTAAGGCATTTCCTTCGATTGCTGGTGCAAAGATACGAATAAATCTGGTATCTGCCAAATTTAGACATGTGATAAGGAGCGATTTTCAGCAAACTTACAATTTGAAAGTTGGTTCTAAATACAAACTCTATGTTTCATGTGGCGCATCTCTATGTTTTCGCGATATAGAAGCTGCGTTTTGCTTTATAAATCAGCATATTACAAAGTAATAACCTATTTACAGGAAACGTGTTCAGTATTCAGTATTCAGTTTTTTTCGCTGTTGTTACCACTCTCTGTAAAGATAGTATATTATATATATATAATAATATATATATAATATAAAATAATTACTTACAATTTATAACCATGAAAAAGGTAACTATCGCGAGAAAAACTGAATACTGAATACTGAACACCCTTTAGGCACTAATTAGTTTACTCCGCAAGGGGTATTCCATTCGGGATGTGGCAAAAGTTAAGTGGAAGGGGCGTGAGTATGGTGCAACGAGTTAAGCGATTAAAAATACACAATCATAGCAATAAAACTATTAATTTTACGTTCTTTTCAAAAAAGGGGTTGTGCAATAGTGGCTTAAAGGCTAAAAGCACTACCTTTGAATGCAGTTAAATATGGTAATGTTCAAAGTCACAATTTGTGATTTTGGAAAAATGAATATAAATATGACAGATAAAATAGAAAAAAGGGAGAGCAGCGAACTGTGTATATCACATAGGTGCATCCATTAAGGACTTAGGCAAAAAGTGGTTTGGTTTCTCCAAGATGGAGATACTTACACCAGACGAATTGGAGGAAAGAATCAACAGGGAATAAGAAAAAATCAGAGCTCTCTATTGAGTATGGAAGAACTTTTCAGATATTATTTGAGGAATATTATTATTCTTCGTATCGGTACAGGCTTACGCTATCTATGGCTACGCTTTGTAAGGCATCGCAAGATTTCTTACCGAACCCTTTATGAAGGTAGTAAATCGAAAAAAACATCAGAATTATCTAATTTTGAGAATGAAATGTCAAATCGGGCATGGGGATGTGGCTTTATGCTTTTTGTGATATTCTTAATTATATTTTTACGCAGATTTTTATAATAGACATACAAAAAAAATGATTATGCACAACAAGGCTGCCTCGGAATGGATGTGGTGAAGAACATTTTGCCATGTAATGCTCATTAAGATAATGGTAAAAACAAAAAGTGAAATGTTTATTTTTGCAAACATTGATATGATAAGCACTTTAAATTTGAATTGGAAACAATATGAAAATTAAAACATTATTTAAAACACTTTTTTGTGCAGGGTTAGTTTTATCTCTTGCTTTATATTTGTTATATTTACATGGTAACCAGATCGAAAGAACTCAGAAGTCTATTGTAGATTATCAGTATAATGGATATGAAGAAAAACTTAATTATAAACGTTCAAATACAATTTTAATAACATATAAATCAAAACAATATGCATTACATACGGGAGATCGAATTTTGGACAAGATAAAGTCAGGGTATTTTCCTAAATTATACTATTCTTCTAAAACTGATTATCTTTTTTTTGAAGGAGATTATTTGCCTGTCGGTTATGCCCAAGCAGCTTTAATTTTCACGTTCATCTTTTCAGGTATCGGAACTTTAATCTGGAGGAAACAACTTGATGATGATATTAGTAAAATGTAAAAGTATCCAAGGACTATATTGTTTATTGAAGCGGAATCTCTCCTAATCCGCTTTTCAATAAAGTATTTGTCTTGTGCTATAAAAACTCAACAGCACAATTATTAATTGCAGTTCGACCTCCATATTTTCATTCGATAGTTCAAAGTATTGCATATTTCCTTACCCCTCATTGTCAGATTTTGCACGAGGATACTTTCTATTGCTCCTGATACAGACACATTAAATTCCATCATACGTTGGGTTAGACATGAAGCATTTTCCATCTTACGCATCAAAGTTTTTGTACAATAATCAATGGCTATGTAGTTGTTAGAATATATACTAATTAGGCGAAATTGCTCCACATCTTTAAAATAGATTGTTCGATATGTTCTCTTGCGCTGTTCGTAAATGTCAAGCCTATCGTCATGGATTATCAAAAATGGTATATGAGTAGTTATGTTATACAAAGTCATCATAAACATAAGCATTCCGCCACAACCAAAAAACACCATGCTTCCTATACCGCCAAATACTTTTGTTGGCCATGAGGTATTAGCATCATGGAGTATGAAATATCCACCTGCAGCAAAAGCGAAACAACCAACAGTCAGAAGAATATTCTTCCAAAGGCTATGGTATATTCGTATCTCTTTTATATTTTTATCGGTTTGTTTCATCTTTTTATATCGCTTTATTGTTATTACATAAAGTACATTATTTAAGCAACAAAGTTTGTACTTTCTTACTATAAGAACGAGTGTAAATTAGAATTATTGCAATGCTTGCAATAAAAAGTAGCCAAATTAAACAGAAAGGATATTTTGCATTGAAGCGGAATCCCTCCTAATCCGCCTTTCAAGATAAAGCCTTTGTCTTGCGCCCAACCAACGTAGGACAATGGCTTTTCCTTTGTGGGCAGCAGCCAACGGCTTCATCTCCTGTTACGCTTCGCTTCATCTGCACTTTTTTTGGTGAAAACAACCTGAATCAGAAGAAGACCTTCTCGAACACCGTACCGACGGCACCGATGCCTTCGAAACGCTCTATATCGGCTGTGAGAAGTTCCCACAGCACGATTTATATCCAATTGCTATTGGTGGAGTAAGAAAATTGCTAATTTTTGCAGAAAATAAAAAGAAATTCTGTATCTTTGTCGCAATAAAAATAAAAATAAAAAGAAGTATGAAAAAGATAGTTTTTATTCTACTCATTTTTTGTAGTTTTCTTGTTGTATGGGGATGCAATAAGAATAAAACGAAATGTGTTCTACAGAAAGAAGCAACTTCTGATTCTTCTATGAGAAGTAATGACGACACTCTAAGCCTTATGATAGAACATGAGGTTGACGAT
>JAJXWI010000047.1 GCA_021781705.1 bacterium
GTAAAAAGTGCTTATAATATCAAGCGCTTATTCAATCTAATGAATGTGCAGGCCGCCAGTACGTAACAGAGGCAAAGCGCCTGTTTATGCGCAGGAAAAACCATTTTATGAGCTAAAAGCAAGAGTTTACACTAAAATTTTATATGTATTAATGCACTACCGTCCCACGCCTTGGAAAAATAGCTACATTTTTGTAATCTGCCAAGCTCATTTTATATTTTTTTTTAAAAATTGTAAATCTGCAAATTTCTATTATATATTTTTATTTGAGTTTATGCTGTCCCATATCTTTTCCATTGTACCCCTGGAAGATAGGCTTGATCCGGAGTTGCTCGCATTCGAAGTTTCACAGATGCTATCCCACAGTTTTCTATAAGTTTTTTTAAATCTGCATAGCTCCATAAGGTTGCCCTCAGAAGTGTGAATATTCTACTGAAAGAATGTTCCCATTTATTTAGAGAGGATATCAGTCTTAAGAGTATGTATGCCAGAAGAGCTGTCCATATTTGCCATTTTATTGCATTGTAGCTGTTGCCAAAGAAATCAGATAGCTGAAGCGTCTGTTTAATCTGTTTGAAAAATGCCTCTATCGACCATCTTGCCTTGTACAGATCACAAATTGTTCCTGCCGACCAGTCAAGGTTGTTTGTTATAAATACCATTATAGTTTCTTGGTTGTCTACGATAACTTTGGCTTCTACTCGTCTGAATACCCCGGGATATTGTTCTTTAGTTTTTGGACATGTGAAAGTTACTATCTCATCTTTCAGGATGTTGGCAACTTTAGATGGCTTCATATTAGAAACAATCTCGTATAACATATTATCCTTGGATCTTGTAACCCAGAAAATACCACGCCTGCCTAATTCCCATAAGTGCACTGTATCAACATATGCCTTATCAAATATTACTATTTCTCCTGCTTTTATATCAGAGCAAACTTCATATGCTTTTGCCGGATCGCTATGCTTGGCGCTGTCCACTATGGCAAACTTCGGCAGAAATGTCTGTAAGTCTAATCTCATATGGCACTTTGCTGCAGCTTTCCGCTTTCTGTGCTTTGCCCAGTCCATACAGTTAGCTACTAGCTGGATAGTAGTAGAATCAACAACATTTATTACTCTTTTAAACCTTTTCAGAACCCCTTTGGCATAATCAAATTTCATAAAAGCAGGATATTTGCTTTTAAAAGACCTAAGAACTTCCCAAAATAGTCTTTCAGCCATATCCCCGTTTCTCTCCTTATTTGCATAAGATAAACCGTTTCTGCTTGGAGCGGTTGCTCTCCTTACTGTAAATAAAGATTTTGCATGGCTGTTTAAAGCGTCGCATATATCGTTCAGACTTAACGCATGAGATAACTGAGCATATAGCATCGTTACTACATGACTAAACGGACTGAATGTTCTTGCTTTCTTATCTACTTTACATTCTTTTGCCAAGTTGTTTACCAAATGTCCAGGAATATACTGGATAATTTGATGCAAAATGATACTCTTACTTCTAGTGGATTGCATTTAGACCTCCGTAGTTTTTGCTTAAACATACTCTGGTCGCAATCCATCATTTTTTCAAAAAATCTCATTCATATGGGATGACTGTGGTATTAATGGAGAAAATTTTATTAGCAGGATGTCGAGACGAAGTCCGACAGGCTGCTAGGATAACGATATTGTTCGATTACAGGATGCGGTTTTTGCCGCATCCTTACTATTTCTTAACAAAGACGGCATCATTTCTTCTGACTTTGTTCTGAACTGGAATGCTTACAACCATTCCCTTGTTAGACATTGGAATATCTTTTTCTTCAAATCTGATATTTTTAACAGTTTCCTTAACAGCCCCAGTCTTTTCTCCGATAAACAAAATTTCATCACCTACGGACATATCGCCCTCTCTCAATGTTATCTCCGCAACTTTAACCTTAGCAAAATAATTAGTTACGAGACCGACGCGAACTTTCTTTTTTTCTGCTTTATTGTCAGGGGTATTGCTCCACATTTCCATAGGATTGCCAAGATAATATCCTCCATGCCAAAATCCTCTGTTAAATACCGAACCAAGCTCTTTTTCCCATTTTTCAATATTTTCTTTGGTATACTGCCCTTTAGTAATAGAATCCAGGGCCTCTCTATATGCTTTTGTAACAGCATAAACATAATCGGGCGACCTGCCTCGCCCCTCAATTTTTATAATACTCACACCTGAGTCAATGATCTTATCCAGGCACCTGATAAGACAAATATCTTTCGGAGACATTACAAATTTATTGTCTATAACCAGCTCATTACCGGTGCTTTCATCTATAACCCTGTAAGACCTTCTGCAGTTCTGATAGCAGGCTCCACGGTTGGCAGAAGCGTTATAAACAGCCAAACTCATATAGCATTTTCCGGAAACAGAAACGCACAAAGCCCCGTGAATAAATATTTCTATTTTTATCAATTCTCCAGAGGGTCCTTTTATTTTCTCTTCCTTTATATTACAAATTATCTTGGTTATCTGCTCTAAAGAAAGTTCTCTTGCCAGAACTATAACATCAGCATACTGAGAATAGAATTTTACCGAGTCGGTATTGGAAACGTTTGCCTGAACAGATATATGAACTCTCAAACCAAGAGAATTGGCCATTTTTATAACGGCTGCATCACTTGCTATTATTGCAAAAACTCCGGCTTCTTTTGCGGAAACTAGAGCTTTTTCAGCCATTTTAAGCTCCTCATCATAAATTACGGAATTCAAAGCCAAATAAGTTTTTACGCCTTTTTTTTCGCATATTTTTACGACTTTATTGATATCTTCTTCCTTAAAATTAAAAGAAGATCTTGAACGCATATTTAGCTCGCCAGCTCCGAAGTAAATAGAATCGGCCCCGCCATTTATAGCCGAGTACAATGACTCGTAAGATCCAGCAGGAGACAAAAGTTCAACACTCATAATTTTTTCAAAGAAGTATTTTAATTTTAATGATCCGGATACTATGAGGTAATTTTAATGAAAATTCTTGCTTTCTTTGATTTTTTTTTGATTATTAATATTTCCGAAGTATAGTAAAACTTCTTTGAAAAGATGAGTACATAAATGTTCAGTAAGGCACGTCGTAGGATCAGGCGGATAGCTAGTGAAAGTTTTGAATTTTGAGTAGGAAATACCACGATTCAACATTTAGAATTCAATATTGCATACGTAAAAAATGACCATACATCATTTAGGGAAAAAACAGTAAAAAAGAGTAATGGAAAATAAATATTTTTTAGGAATTGATATTGGCTCCACCACCATCAAGACTGTTCTGCTGTCTCTTGATTTGGAGATACTTAACACCTTGTACATGAGAACTAAACCTGCAAAAGGCAAGCCGGTATCATGCAGCGGCAGGTGCTATACCTGCGGGTCCTGTAACATGGGCGCGGTAAAGAACATCATCGAAAATTTCCTTGAGAAAAAAGGGCTTTCGCTGAAAGATATGACATGCACTGTAGTTACGGGCAGCCAAATTATAGAAGAAACGCATGACTTCATCCCTTATGACTTCAAGGTCAGTGAAGTTTCAGCCCACGTAGAAGGCGCGACAAAATATTATCCGAATTGTAAAGCCATTCTTGATGTCGGCGGACAAGACAGCAAGGCTATGATTTACAATGAAGGAATGAAAATGTGGACCTCGAAAATGAGCGGAATATGCGCCGCTGGCACCGGAGCATTCCTTGATAGTGTAGCATTAAAACTCGGTGTTCCTATTGAACAGATGGCTGAACTTGCCGACCTGAATTCAGAACTTGAATTTTCTTCAGTTTGCGCGGTACTGAGCGCCACCTCAATAAACAAATATAAAAATAGATATCCGCTCGGACAAATAATAGGCGGGGCCTGCAAAGCACAGGCCAGAACTGTCATGTCCGGCGTAGGAGATCTCTTCTTTAACTACAAGGGTGATATCATTTTTCAGGGCGGGGTTGCGGCGAACAGCGCTGTTACTCACTATCTGCGGGAAGTTACTGGAAACAACATAATAGTACCTAAGTATCACAATGTGATGGGAGCATTGGGTGCGGCCTGCATTGCCAGAAAGCATATAGAAATCAAGAAAAATATCATAAGCAGTAAATCTATTTTTAGCGATACTCAAAAGCTTAAGTCTATATCTCTTAGAGCAAAGTACACTAAAAGAGAGTTTCTTGGCAATAAAAACGAAAAACCCGTTTGGCGAAACCTGTTCTTTCCTTCAGAAATATTGAACGCAATAGATGCAAAAATATTAACATTAGAAACTTACGCGGCACTATTTGCAAGAAGCAGAAATAAAATAAAAAAAGCCTTTGATATAGCTGCTTATAAAGGCTTTACTGGTGCTGAAACATGTTCTTTTCTCCGCACGCTGGAAGGGATAGAGCTTCCGGAACCTATATTTGGAGTATCAACATCGCAACCGTGTCTTCAGGGAGAGAGGATATTCAGCGACCTCATAAGAGAGTATGGGAAAGAAGATGCTTTCTATTCACTTCATACACCTATAAAGAACAATAAAAATGCCATAGAACACATGGCTGCAGATATGGAAAAATCAGTCCACCTTCTTGAAAAAGCATTAGGAAGAAAAATGGATATGGGCAGGCTTGCAGAATCATGCGAACTTTCTAATCAGGCGAGAGAAATTTCAAAGAAGTGTAACGACTTAAGGTTTAGTTCGCCGCCGCTGCTAAGAGGAAGCCTTGCTGTTTATTTTGCAGTAATATTCTCACAGCTATGGGGAAAGAAGGAACTTGTAGAAATACAGACACAGTTTTATGAAGACCTGCTGGAAAGAAAAGAGCAAATTGATGGTAGAATATCAATGGAAGATACGCACAGGATTCTATGGCTGCACCTGCCGCCTTTCTATGACAGCAGACTTCTGGATTACATAGAGCTTGAGTGCAATACGCCTATCGTATTCGAAGAAGTAAATTTTATAGGATGGGAGCCTCTTGATGTAAAAGACCCGTACAGGTCTCTGGCCAGAAAGCTTCTTACAGTAGGGTTTCTTGATCCACACTTAAGGGTTTCAAGAATAAAAGAATATGCAAGCAAGGCAAAATTCAACGGATGCATCTTGTATAATCATATGTTTGGCAGGTGCTCTATGGCAGATGCTTCGTTCATAAAGCATTTGAGGGAAGAGTTAAATAAAGAACTTGTTCCTATGCTGGTAATTGATGGCGATTGTATGGATCCTACAGTAGATCCGTGCAGCACCTATACAAAAATTAATGCATATTGCGAAGCATTAAACTTCAGAAAGTATGGCAATATCTTTGGCCCGTTAAAAACTTGAAAATGATTAGAAATTTTAAAAGTTTTCATAGTAATTCCGAATCAGAAACAGAGGAAATAGGCAAAAAAGTCGCCAAATCCGTAAAGTACGGAACCGTAATCTCATTGAAGGGAAATCTTGGCACAGGCAAAACTATTTTTACAAAGGGGTTCGCAAAAGGGCTCGGCATAAAGGAAGTAGTGGCAAGCCCTACTTTTAATATAGTAAGAGAACATAGCGCTGGTAACGGCAAATGGCTTTACCATATGGATCTGTATAGAATAAATGACGCTCATTGCGCATTGGCATTTGGAATAGACGAATATATGAGTGATAAAAATGCAATGACTCTTATAGAATGGGCTGAACGTATAGAAGATATACTGCCACCTCAGGCCGTACATATAGAAATAAAACGTATAAACGATAATGAGCGGGAAATCAGAATTACCCCGGATGTTTTAGTTGGTGAGTAGTTCGTGGTGAGTCTGGGGTAGGGACAGATCGCCGAGCTGTCCTGGAAAAGAAGCCTGCCCGTTTAACCTGGCACCTACAAGCTCGACAACAGTTCAGCTTGTAATGGGAGATGCACTTAACATAGTACTTCTGGAAATGAGGGAATTCACAAAAGAAGATTTTGGAAGACTGCATCCGGGTGGGGCTATAGGAAGAGCCCTCACTCTCAAACTTACCGATATAATGCGTTCTGATGCGACACATAAATTGGTAAAAGTTCTGCCCGAAATGACTATAAAAGATACAATAATAGAAATGACTAAGGCTCATAGCGGCTCTGCAATGGTTGTAGACAAAGATCAAACGCTTCTTGGAATATTCACGGACGGCGATCTACGAAGGCATTTCGATGACAATTTACTGCTTGAAAAATCAGGCGGAAAATACATGACGAAAAATCCGGTTACAATTTATGGCGACCAAATGGCAGTTGATGCCTTAAAAGCTATCGAAAAATACAAAATTGACGATGTTGTTGTAGTTGACAGAAATAACAAAGTCCTTGGAGTCGTGGACAGTCAGGATCTGCCCGGATTTAAATTGATGTAACAGTGCCGAATTTTAGTAATTTTGTTTTTATTCATCTCGATACGTCGGAAAAATCGACACTCGATGAACGAGCATAATGTATAAAAAGCGCTCTTTGTCCCACGAGTGATTTTCCGAATCGTATCGAGTGGTATAGTCTAAAAAAGTTTTATAGGTTGGAAAAAATAACATGAATAAATATTTTATCCGAAAAGCGGTCTTAAGCGATATACAAGTTTTAGTGTCGCATCATTGTATGATGTTTAGAGAGATACGGGATTTACAAGATAAGAAGATAGATGACATTAGCTGCAAGAAAATGGAAGAATCCCAAACAAAAAAAATAGGTGATGGTTTTCCTAAAGGATTATGTCATGCCTGGGTAACGGAAGATGAAAATGGAAAAATAGTGGCCAGTGGTGCTATTTCTATTTGTAACTGGGTACCTACTCCAGAAGATCCTAATTATATTGTAGCATATTTGCACAGCATGTATACGGAAAAAGTACACAGAGGGATTGGTTTGGCTACCAAAATAATAGAAGAGGTCAGGGACTTTTGCCGGAAGAACAATATTTCGCGGATCCTACTGGCTGCAAGTGATTCTGGTAAACCAATTTATGAAAAAATAGGATTCAAATCTAATAATTCTTTTATGTTTCTGACAGTTTGAACATTAAATATTTGTTTAAAAATAGGAAAACTTTAAAATGATCGCATCATCGCTAAAAATAAAACAAAATGAAAAATTCATCCAGGAGTTAACCCTTAGCACGGATGAAAACGGAAAACTTATCGCGTCGTTTGAACCGATTAAGGACGCTGTTGGGCTGTCCAAACAACAAAAAGAAGCCCAAGACTATTTCTACAAACTCTTTCAGGAAGAATCGGGAAAAGCCCTTTTTCATTTTGGTTTCATGGAAAAGAAAGGACATTTATCGGCAACTTTAAATTTCTGGCATGATTTTTCAAGAATCTTCATAAATTCGTTAAGGCTCACGGAGCATCTTGAAGAATTAAAAGATAAAGCAAAGGTGCAGTTTAATGAAGAACAATGCTGCCTTCTTCTCAGCGAGGCTCCATATTTTACTGGCAACGAATATCTCGATATGAATGTTCTAAAATGTTACTGGCAAATCATTGAGGTGTTTTTCAAAAAAACTATCAAAAGTTACAATGGCAGCGTCGAAAGTTTCTTCAAAAGTTTTTCTGAAACGATAAATATTGCCGATAAAATATACTTTCATCTGGTAGAGAATAAAAAAGGGGCCTCAGCCCAGTTTGCCTTTCTTGCCACATATTCCTCTGAAACTACCGGACAGGGAATATCAAGGCACAGGCCGCTCAGAAGCTTGATAAATGAATATTCAGGAAAACAGGACAAGTTCGTTGAAATGCTCGGTTCGGTTTACAAGGCGGCAAATAAGAGTTCTTTGATTAAGTCTATGCTTGAAAGCGGCGAAATATTTCATCCGTTGAGCATAGACAGCAGCAAAGCTTATACCTTTTTGAGCGAAACTCCTGTTTACGAAGATAGTGGAATTCTATGCAGAATACCAAACTGGTGGAAGGGTGCAAGAAAAGGCATAAGCATTTCCGTCAAATTGGGCGAGAATGAAAGATCTTTGTTTGGTTTGGAGTCATTGATTGAATTTCAAACAAATTTGATCGTAAACGGAGAGAAAATAACGCAGTTCGAAGCTGAAAAAATCCTTGCCGACTCAGCAGGGCTTACTCTCATAAAAGGACGCTGGGTTGCCATAGATAGGGAGAAACTCAAAGCCACTCTCGACAAATGGAAAGAGGTACAGGAATTAATGGCGGACGGAGAAATAACTCTTTCCGATGCCGTGAGGTTGGCATCCGGAATGGAGAATAAATTGGGGACACCTGGATCTGAATCGGTTAATCTCGAAACCGGTTATGGCGAATGGATGAGATCAGTAATCGAAAAGATGCAGAATCCTTCTGCTATAAGAACAACGAAAATAAGTAAATCCTTCAAAGCTGAATTGAGACATTACCAGCAAATCGGAGTTAACTGGCTTGGATTCTTAGGTTCAATGAATTTTGGAGCTTGCCTTGCGGACGACATGGGACTCGGAAAAACGGTTCAGATCATCGCACTTCTAGACACAATAAAAAATGACAAAAAATATTCCGGAACAAGTTTGCTTGTCGTTCCTGCGTCTCTGATCCACAATTGGGCTTCGGAAATAAGAAAATTCGCTCCATCTTTAAAATTCGCCTTCGTTCATACATCAGTAGGAGAATATTCAATCGGAACAAAACCCTCCAATGAGGAAATTAACAAATGCGACCTGATTATTACTACGTATGGTTTTGTCAGAACATACCAGTGGTTGAAAGAAAAACACTGGAGATGCATCATTATTGACGAAGCTCAGGCAATAAAAAATCATGCCTCCAAACAGACTCAGGCGGTAAAATCTCTGAAAGGGGATAAACGTATAGCCCTTACCGGAACGCCAATAGAAAATTCCCTCTGGGATTTATGGAGCATATTTGACTTTCTAAATCCCGGACTGTTAGGAAATATGTCGCAGTTCAAAAAGTTTACGGACGCAAAAGACGAACATTCATTTGGGAAAATAAGAAAAATCATAACTCCATATATTTTGAGGCGATTAAAATCAGACAAAAAAATTATTTCAGATCTCCCTGATAAAATTGAGATGGAATCCTACTCAAAACTTTCAAAAAGACAACTTGTCCTCTATAAAAAACAGGTCGATGAACTTAAAGCCTCTCTGGAGAAGACTGCTGAAGGCATAGACAGAAAAGGGCTGGTGCTGGCATCTCTTACGAGATTCAAACAGATATGCAATCATCCATCTCACTACCTGGGTGATGGAGATTTCAGAGAGTCCGACAGCGGCAAGTTCGAACGGCTTAGGGAAATATGCGAAACAATTAGAGACAAGAGGGAACGAGTGCTTGTTTTTACACAATTTAAAGAAATGACAGAGCCTCTGAATGATTTCCTCTTCGACATTTTCGGCAAAAAGGGATTCGTTCTTCACGGCGGCACAAACATTAAAAAGAGAAAGGAAATGGTAGAACTATTCCAGAGTGATGAGTACTATCCATTTTTCGTTCTTTCATTAAAGGCCGGTGGTACAGGATTAAATTTAACGAGAGCCAATCATGTAATGCATTTCGACAGATGGTGGAATCCAGCGGTTGAAAATCAGGCTACTGATAGAGCTTTTAGAATCGGACAGAAAAAAAGCGTACTTGTGCATAAATTCATAAGCGAAGGAACATTTGAGGAGAAAATAGATCAGGCGCTTAAAGACAAGGCAAAGCTTTCCGATAATATACTTTCTAATACGGAAGGTGTAAACCTAACAGAACTTAGCAACAAAGAAATCATCAATATGTTTTCCATAGGCAGCATGTATGAGTAGATATAGTAATTATGGGTTTCCCGCTTATGTAACCGGTGCGGAGAGAAAGGCAAAAGCTGAGAAACAACTTAAAAACCTTAAATCTAAAAATAAAACAGGCGAACTGTCACCTATGGTAATTGATGGCAGAAATATATCCTCGAGCTGGTGGGGAAAAGCCTGGTGCCAAAACCTGGAAAGCTATGCCGATTACCACAACAGAATCGGCAGGGGTAAAAGTTATGTAAGAAATGGAATGGTAATTGACCTGAAAATTTTCAAGGGCAAGATAGAAGCGCTCGTCGCAGGATCACGTCCGCAGCCATATGAATGTTCGATAAATATAGCCCCCCTGATACCCAAGGCATGGAAAAATATAAAAGAACATCTCAATTCTAAATTTGACTCTCTTCAAATACTTTTGAACGGAGATTTTCCTGAACCGCTACAACATGTGTTCTCATCTAGAGAGCATGGCTTTTTTCCAACACCTAAAGAAATAACGATGGATTGCTCCTGCCCTGATTGGGCTATTTTGTGCAAACACCTTGCCGCCGTGCTCTACGGAGTAGGTGCAAGACTTGACAAAAATCCTGAACTTATTTTCACTTTAAGAGGAGTTGATGCCACTGAATTGATATCAGAAACCATTCAATCCCATAAAGGGACGCTGCTGGATAAAGCAAAAGAAGCTAAAAAAAGAAAAGTAATAATAAATATTACAGACAATGAATTGGGAGCTATGTTCGACATAGACTTTAAAGCTTAAACACAAAGCAAGAAAAAATATGCGAGGTAAAAATAAGTTTGAGGGATACGTCATAGTATTTGATGTGAAAGAGTCGGATTTTTAGCACAAGTCCTACCTTGGAAGAACAGAAAATAACCGACAAAATGACAGAATACGCACTTAAAGGCAATATGAAGGCAGAGAAAGAATTAAAGATTTTATGTTCCTTTTCATTTTAAAAGGGTACCCACTTAAAATGAAAAGGAACCATAATTTTTTCATGGGAACAGTTCATTCAGATACTGGCCGGTATAGGATTTTTTGACCTTGATAATTTCTTCTGGAGTACCGCAGGCAACTATTTTCCCACCTTTATCCCCACCCTCAGGACCAAGGTCGATTATATGGTCGGCAACCTTGACTACATCAAGATTATGTTCTATCACAAGAACTGTGTTCCCTTGGTCAACCAGCATATTCAAAACTGAAAGAAGTTTTTCAACATCGGCAATATGAAGGCCTGTGGTTGGTTCATCCAGAATATAAAAAGTATGGGCTAATTGTCTTTTAGAAAGTTCTGTAGCCAGTTTTACTCTCTGAGCTTCACCGCCTGAAAGAGTCGTGGCTGGCTGGCCGAGGTGGATATAATCCAGCCCCACATCGGCTAAGGTCTGCATCTTTCTTTTTACAATCGGAATGGCTTCAAAAAACTCACACGCCTCGCTTACTGTCATATCCAGAATATCTGAAATACTCCTGCCCTTATAAAGAACGCTGAGTGTTTCATTATTGAACCTTTTTCCTTTACAAACTGAACACTGAACATAAACTTCAGGGAGAAACAACATTTCTATCTTCTTTGTCCCGTCACCTTTGCATTCTTCACACCTTCCGCCTTTGACATTAAATGAAAATCTGCCGGGTTTGTATCCCCTTGCTCTTGACTCCGGCAATTTACTGAAAAGATCTCTGATAAGGCCGAAAGTATCGGTATATGTTGCCGGATTGGAGCGTGGCGTACGGCCAATAGGCGATTGATCTATTACAATTGATTTGCCGATATGCTCAAGCCCTTTTATCACTCTATGTTTTCCCGGGATTTCCTTCCCTATGCAAAAATGCTTATCAAGGGCGATCCTTAAAATATCATTTACCAGACTGCTTTTACCTGAACCAGATACTCCTGTGACACAGATGAATTTGCCCAGAGGAAACTCAACATCAATATTTTTTAAATTATTCTGTTCTGCACCTTTAATTACAATTTTTTTACCATTTCCTACTCTCCTTTTTTCAGGAATAGGAACTTTTCTTTTGCCAAACAAGAAATCAGCAGTAACAGAATTTTTTATTTTTGTTATATTTGAAGGTGGTCCGCTATAAATCAACTCCCCCCCAAGCCTTCCCGCCCCGGGGCCCAGGTCAACGATGTAGTCTGCTCGTTTTATCGTATCAATATCGTGTTCTACCACGACTACGGTATTTCCAGCATCCCTAAGGTTCATAAGAGTAGCCAGGAGTTTATCATTATCACGCTGATGCAATCCAATACTTGGCTCGTCAAGGATGTAAATTACTCCTACAAGCCCGCTGCCAAGCTGTGTAGCAAGCCTTATTCTCTGGGCTTCACCGCCGGACAAAGTCGAGCTTTCACGGTCAAGAGAGAGATAAGCCAACCCCACATCCAGTAAAAAAGAGAGCCTGGACTTGATTTCAGAAATGACCTCTGAAACAATTGAAGCTTCCTCTTTTCCCAGCCTTAAATCTGAAATAAATTTATGCGCTTCTTTTACGCTTAAAGCATTAAATTTATGTATCGGTAGTCCGCCAACAGTTACGGCCAGACTGGAAGGCTTTAGTCTTGCTCCTTTGCATTTCGGGCATTCCTGCTTTGTCATACATTCTCTTAAACGTTCTCTTACCGCTTCGCTGTCGGTTTCGATGTATCGGCGTTCAAGATGCGGGAAAATTCCTTCGAACGGTTTTTCCATTTTGTGAATCTTGCCGCGCATCCAGTAATCAAATGTAATTATTTCATTGCCGCTCCCGTATAAAATAATGTCCTGCAAATTTTTCGGAATATCTTCAAAAGGAGTAATATCCATGGGGTATTTATAATGTTCAGCGACGCACCTTATCATGTGGTTATAGTAGATAAGAAGGCGTCTTGGCCCCCTTTTCCAGAGCGGGATTGCCCCTTTTTTGATTGAGCGTTCCGGATGCAAAAGAACAAGCTCTTTTGCCATAACAAGTTTGGTTCCGAGTCCATTGCACTCGCTGCAGGCTCCATACGGGCTGTTAAAAGAAAAATTTCTCGGTTCAAGATTTCCAAAGCTTATCCCGCATTTGAGACATGCAAGATGTTCGCTTATCTGTTCTTCATGATAGTTTTCATTTCCATCTTCTTGCTCAAACAAAATAGTAATGATGCCGTTACCGCATCTCAGTGCGGTTTCTACAGAATCCGTAATCCTGGAAGTTTCTATTTTGCCAGTTTTTAACCTGTCTACAACAGCTTCAACTGTATGCTTTTTATTTTTATCAAGTATTATCTCTTCTTCAAGATCAATAAATTTCCCGTCTATCCTCGCTCTGACAAAACCGTCTTTGCGCAACTTTTCAATTATATCTTTATGTTCGCCCTTTCTTCCGATTATGAACGGGGCAAGAATAATAAGTTTCCGGGCAGGAGGAAGTTTTAATATTTTTTCACATATTGTCTGGGCGCTTTGGGCATGGACTTCTCTGCCGCATTCCGGACAGTGCGGCTTTCCAGCACGAGAATACAACAAACGCAAGTAATCATAAATTTCGGTAGTGGTGGCAACAGTCGAACGAGGATTAACACCGGAAGAGCGCTGCTCTATTGCTATTGCCGGAGAGAGCCCTTCAATGTGTTCAACATCTGGCTTTTGCATCTGATCGAGAAACTGTCTGGCGTATGAAGAAAGGCTTTCGACATACCTTCTTTGCCCCTCCGCATAAAGCGTGTCGAAAGCAAGTGAAGATTTTCCGGAGCCGCTGACACCTGTAATTACAATAAAAGAATCTCTGGGCAATCTTACATCAATGCCCTTAAGGTTGTGCTGGCGCGCACCCTTTATGAAAATTTCGTTTTTCAAAGTAAAAATGTTGTGTTATGAGATTTAATAAACGTTTTATACCAACCCAGCTCTAAAAATAATCGAATCTATTGCCTTTTCCAGCTAATTGTGTAATTTTACAAAAGTTAGAATGTGTAATCATATCTGAAATATGTCAAACATTCTTGAAATTTAATACATAAACTTATACACTTTGTACTAATCCCCGAATTTGTTGAACCAAAATAATAGCAAAGGTGACATTATCTTATGAAAAGCAGGTACGCATTGTTGTTTTTACTTTTACTGTTAAATTTTAATTACATAGTTTCAATATTTGCCGACGATATTAAAATTCAAAGAATCTTGAATACAGATACCGTAAATCTATGTATAGCTCAAGATAGAGATGGATTATTGTGGGTTGGGACTGAGGGAAAAGGATTATTATGCTACGATGGAAATGAAATTAAAAAAATTAAGATAGGCGAAGATAAGAATTCATTTCAAATGGTCCCTTCAATCTTTGTCGATAGTAAGGGAATAATATGGGCGTTTATACAAGATCAGGGGCTATTGTCGTATGACAAGAATAGCGGCCTTTTCGAGAGATATAAATCAGAAACGGGAAATTCAAATTCTCTAACGAGTAATAAAGCATATTGGTCTGCAGGCCGCCTTATTATTGCTGAGGATAGGGAAGGGGTGATATGGGTTGGAACGGCTAACGGTTTAAATTCTTACGATAAAAATACAAAAAAGTTTACTCAATATAAAAATATATCTGATGATACTAATAGCTTGAGCAACAACAACGTTTTGGCCGTTTTTGTAGATAAAAAAGGGCTTGTTTGGATTGGAACAGAAGACGGGCTTAATTACTATGACAAAAGTACCGGCAAATTTCACCGTTACAAACATGACTCTAATAATAGCAATAGCCTCAGTAATAATTCTGCAAATACAATAAAAGAAGACAGCAAAGGCTTTCTTTGGATAGGAACTAAAGAAGGTCTTTGTTCATTTGATAAACAACAAAAAATCTTTACAACCTACAAACATGATACCAATGATTTAAACAGCTTATCTTGCGATGAAGTTAATCTTATTACGGTCGATCGTTTCGATAATTTATGGATATGCAGCGAAGGCGGGGTTGGGATAGATAAATATGACACTAAAACAAAAACTTTTACAAATTACAAATATAACCCAAAAGACATCTATAGCATAAGTTCGAATGAGGTCCTGTGTTCTTTTGAGGATAATTCCGGAATCATCTGGTTAGTAGATGCCTCGGGAGGAATCAATAAGTGTACCTTAAGGAAGGATATCTTTAAGAGTTACTCCTATAATCCCGAAGACCATTTCAGCTTAATTTCTAACAATTTGGCAAGATTGCATGAAGACAAGAAAAGAAATATATGGATAGGGGCATTTAAAAGCGGGCTGTGCCTGTACGCCCCGAACGATAAGTTTGAAAAGTTTGGTCATATAAGTAAAGATCCATCCAGTTTGCCTAGCAACACAGTATATGCAATAACAGATGCGCCGAATAATAAACTTTGGATAGGCAATTATGGGGATTTTATTAGCCTGTTTGATCCAGAAACAAAGCAAGTCATAAAGACATTTAAGGACCCGTATCAGACGGATACGCCTTGCAACTTAATTGTAGATAATAAAAGACCAGAGTTGCTATGGTTTGCTTCTTTTTGTACGGGCGGACTATTCAACTTAAATACAATAACTGGGGAATTTTTTCAATATAAACACAATCCGGCCGATATATCTTCCGTAAGCAATGAAAATACTATTGATATTCTGCAAGACGAAAATGTCCTCTGGGTAGGCTCAGGTGGTAATGGTTTAACAAACTTTGACAAAATTACAGGGAAATGCACTCATTATAAGCATAATCCAAATGACAAGAATAGTATAAGCGGTAATGTGGTTGTTCAGTCATATATCGATAGCAAAGGCAGCTTTTGGGTCACGACTGATGACGGTGGTTTAAATAAGTTTGACAGGCAAACAGGCAATTTTACTCATTACGGCACTGACTGTGGATTCCCCAGCAATTCCACAAGACATATTCTGGAGGATAACGATGGCTACCTATGGATAAGCACAAATTCTGGAATAGTAAAATTTAATCCAAAGACATCGAAGGTCGTCAAACAATTTACTGCTACGGACGGGTTACCAAGCAATCAGTTTGATAAGTGTGCCAATCCTTTGAAAGACTCCAACGGAAACTTTTGGTTTTCGACGCTAAAAGGCGTTTGCAAATTTAAACCTGAAGAAGCAAGCAAGATGGAGTCAAATCCACATATTCCGCCGATTATTCTGTCATCTTTCAAATCGAAAGAAGGCACTTACAATGAAAGTGGATTAAAAAAGCTGACAGAAGCAAGACTTCTCTGGCCGGATAATTCATTTGAGTTTACTTTTTCGGCACTGGACTACACGGATCCGGAAAAAAATCAATACGCCTACAAGCTTGAAGGTTTTGACAAAGACTGGAAATACATCGGAACAAACAGGTTTGGTCAATATTCGAATCTCAACCCCGGAGAATACACTCTTCGTCTTAAAGGGACCAACAATGATGGAATTTGGAACGAAGAAGGCATCTCCATCAAAATAACGATAACGCCTCCATTCTGGATGACATCGTGGTTTAAGGGATTAATAGGAATAGTTATCTTATCTATTATTGGAGGAATAGTTCATTTAAGGGTAAGGTCACTGAAAGAAAAGGCAATTTATATGAAAAATTGTGCGATAGCTGAAGTGACAGCACAAGTAGCTCACGATATACGCTCTCCATTAGCTGCGCTTAGCACTGCATTGAAAGAGTTGAAAGAATTGCCTGAACAAAAAAGAATTTTGATCAGAAATGCGACTCGCCGTATTAGTGATATTGCTAATAACCTCTTGGCAAGATATAAGGTAAAAGAGAATGAAAGCGTCCTAGAAGATGCTAGTCAAAAAAATGTGAAAGCTGAATTAATTTCTAGCCTTTTGGACTCCCTGATATCAGAAAAACGAGCTCAGATATCAGAAAAATCGATAGACATAGTTCTCGAACTTGGCGACAATACTCATAGCTGTTTTGTTAATCTGGGATCTGAAAAATTTAAAAGGATGATCTCCAATCTTATAAATAATGCATATGAAGCAATTGAAACGAAAGGAGCTATTAGAGTTGTTTTAACAAAACAATATAATGATTTAATTATAGAAATAATAGATAATGGAAGGGGGATTGCTGAAGATATTCTTCCGAAAATAAAACAAGGAGGTATCTCTAGCAAAAAAAGCGGTTTTGGCTTAGGGATTTCCAGTGCTATCCAGAACATCAAGAGTTGGAATGGAAACTATGATATTCAATCAAAGGAGGGAGGCGGAACAACTTTTACCATCAGGCTTCCTATAGCTGAAGAACCTGATTGGTTTCAATGCGGTATTACTCTTTCCCCTCATAAGCATATTATTGTGCTGGACGATGATGAATCTATTCATAATATCTGGCAAGCACGGTTTCTTGAATATGTTGAATATAAAACAGTTACACTTGAGCATTTTTATGAACCGCTAGCTTTTATGAGGTATTGTAAGACTTCACGTTCAGAATATGATCTTTTTTTAGTTGACTACGAGCTGGTCAATTCTAAGGAAACTGGCTTGGACTTGATAGAACAGTTAGATTTAAAAAAACAGGTAATATTGGTGACGAGTCGATATGAAGAGCCGGAAATCAGAGAGCGAATAAGGGAGCTGGGAATTAAAATCATACCCAAGAGCTTTGCGCCCTATGTTCCAATCTCAATAGTGAATGAATTTGTACAAGAAGAGCAACCAGAGTTAATATTTATAGATGACGATAAAAATCTTACCGAGGCATGGAAATTGCAAGCATCTTGCGTGAAGAAGAAGATAGCAACATTTAATCATTCAGAAGATTTCAAAAAGGTTATGAATAATTACAATAAAGATATTCTTGTTTATATTGATTCTGATCTTAAAGAGAAAATACCAGGTGAAATTTTCGCAAAATTTCTTTACGAGGAGGGATTTCGCCACTTATGCTTGGCTACCGGATATGAAAAAGATAGATTTGGTTATATGCCGTGGATAAAAGATATCGTAAGCAAAGAAGCCCCATTTTAGGCAAATATTCACTAAACTATGCGCCAATGCTGAATGATGAGAGGCAAGTATTTACTGAAATATGTGTATGGCTCAAAGACGGCGCCCTCGGAGAGGTCGCCCTACCAATTAGGACTATATTGGGTAGGGCGGTTTGAAGTGGACCCTTTGTCAAGGACAGAAAATAAAAAAGATAAGGTGTAACTTTTTGTAAGCGCAGCCTGCACGCCCGCCGTGAGAATGGGCCATACAGCTCGTCGGAACGG
>JAJXWI010000126.1 GCA_021781705.1 bacterium
CTCTATAAAAGTCGAAAATATTTCAGTATTCGCGTTCCATTCCCCATATAATGCCGCTTCCACTTTTTTAATGCTTATTGCTACTATCATGGTCATTTGATTCCCTCGTTTATACGGCGCCTTTACTATGGCCCGTTCTTTTCCATAGGCTCGACCGTATCTAGGCGACATTTGCAAATGAGCTCCAGATTCATCTATAAATATAAGGTCTTTTACACGTACATCCTTTATCGCTGACAAGTATTCACTCTTTTTTTTGAACATCTACCTTGTCTTTTTCAATAGACTGTGTACTAAGCTTTTTATGCCTAAGATTAAGCTCTTTTAAAATTCGGCAGAGTATAGATGAGCCAACTATTACTTCGCATTCCTCATAATACATTTTAGATAGTTCTTCTAAGGTTATACTTGGGTTCCTTTCAACTAGCCGCCTAATTATCTCTTCACCTTCTTTATCAATTTTTCTAGGCCGACTATTTTTTTCTGTCGTTGGTTTTAATGATTCCCCATGTCGGACTTTATGTATCCATCGTTTAAATGTACTCAGACTAATCCCGTATAAATTTGCAACCTCTTCTTGACTGCCTTCCCCTTCATTATATGACATCAGCACTTTTGCGCGCATTTCAATACCATAAGACATCTTCTCTCCCTTTGATTATTATTGGTTCTATCTGCTAATAATATCATGGCTCGTTATTTTAGGAAAGTGCTGTAAGACAGAATAAGAATGCAGCCAATCAGATGATGGAAAGATATCCTAGTTATTTCCAGGTAATAATGAAAGAACTTTTACGATAATTATTTATGTAGTTAGGTGGGATGGGAAAACACCCTCGCCTTCAGGCGAACACTTCAGTATAATTAGGGAATGGAATAAGTTTTGGTTCTAAAAAACCGGGCAGGTCAATTGGCGAATTCTATTTTCGCCCTTTTTTAGGTATGTGTAAAGTGGTAAAGTGTTTTGAATTAAATTCAACTGCAGTTATTATGAAGATTATTTTTTTATGCGTGCTTTCTTTTAGTATCTGTGCTCAGGCCTTTTCCGAAAAAGGTATTTATCAAACTTGTCTAAATAATCCCACAATTCAAAAGGAACGCTCCGATGAATTGAAAAGACTTCTTGAAGCAGACCAAAAAGAACGAGAAGAAATGAGTCAGGCAAACCCTGGGGATCTAATAAATATTGCTAAAAACGATTTATTAAGAAGAAAACGCGTGGGAGAAATATTTGGTGAAGGTTGCTTCAAGATCCCAAAAGATTACTTGTCTGCAGCCCTTATTTACCAGCATGGGGATGTGCCTGATCATTACATGCAAGCTTTTATGTGGGCTAAGAATGCCCTAGATCTAGGTGAACCAAATGCTAAAAGTCTTATGGCAGTGGCCATAGATAGATATTTAGTTTCAGTTGGCAAGAAACAACTATATGGCACCCAGGTATTCGTTCTTTTTGACTCACCAACCCTTTGCTATTGTCTTCAGCCAGTAGAGTTGAGTTTTCCAGATTATAGAAGACAAACAGCATGCGGGCGATCGCTAAATGAAAGTTTTAAATGGTTAGCTTCTTTGAACGCAAATACTAATTGCCCCAATACATATTGTGATCAGGATCTTACTGAAGTACCCGAAGGAAGTATCATTGGCTTCTGGTAATAATAAAAAGGGGTTCTAACCTTATTGATTTGCGACGGAACCCTATATAGTACCCAGCGCCTTTTTTTCTATGAAATCAATTTCGGACGAAGAGTTGGGCTGCCCTGATCCTGCGGTAGGGGAAAACGATCTTAGTGAAAAAGAAATAGAATCCAAACTTGAAGAACTACTTAATTCGTTTAGACCAGAGGATAGAAAGAATGTTTTAAAATTCTGTGAGTTAGTAGGGAAACTTGGTCCGGAAAAGAAGACTATTTTAGAGAAGCTGTCTACTGGTTACCATTCACCTAGCATCAAGACCTAAATTAATGGGCGATCTAAATTATCTTAAATTAGCAGTGAATACAGCGGGTTAGCTATTTTGACTGTGGATCTGGGTTGGGCTGGTGCCTTGATATTTTAATAAGAATGGTAGATAATGGCTTACAGTAATAAATGGTGGTAATAGGGAGGAAAATTTATGCCAAAGGAAGTAGACAAAAAACCAATCAAGGATTGCCGTTATTTTCCGCGCTCAGAATATTATACGCGATTTGCAGGTACTACTGCTTTTCATATGCAAAACCCAGAATATTTTGGTTCCTACCATCGCAGTGAGCGGACACGATTTTTTACGAAGGCAGGAGGGCGGCGCAATGTTGAATTTATCAGCCCTGTTGCAAAAAAACCCACTAAATTTAATTCATTTTATGCGCACACGGGGGGTATTGCCTCGCCATTTTCACAAGAATATTATAGAGATGGCATTAAAATGGACAAACGAGCGCCTATAAGGACCACTAATGCCCATGATGCCTTATTATTATATAAAGGCAAAATGGCCAATATAGTGGTAGAAAGTTTTGCTGAAGAGTGTGACAATACACAAAAAGTGTCTAAATCAGGCCCGAAAAAATATAGACCTATTGTTTTTGTGGAAAATGATTATCCTTGTGTTATGATACAATTTCCCGCTATTAACCCCCTGGAAACCCTCACTGGGAAAATATGGGCTCAGAATCCAAAGCCACTGCAGAAGTTATTAATTGCTAGTTTTATTGCTTATTTAAATACGGAGGCAATGAAGGCTAGCATTCCTATTGAGATGGTGCTACGTGCCAGTTTTGGACATAATTTACCGAGCATTTGTGAAACAGATGATACTTTTCGTATTAATGTGGGCGTTATTCCAAAGAAATATGCAAAACTGATTGGTAAAACATTATTTAAACTGAATAATGAACTTGAGAAAATAGAGGAAGATCCTTCTGTTCTAGCAGAATTGGATATTGATGAAGATTTAAGGATATATAATGCAAACAAATTAAAGGCGGCAATCGATAATCATGTTTGTTATAAGGCTTTAAAAAATACTCGTGATTATAAAAAAGCGAGCAAATCAGATCAGGCTTTTGAAAAGTTGTATCAGGATTTTTGTGAGATTAATCAAGGTAGAGGTAGAAAAGGAGGCTCTAGTTTTGTCCCTGTTTATTTAGAAGGAGAAACCGTGTGGGATCTTATTTCAGAAAGAGCGAATACCAGAGGGGACACTTTACTCCGAGAGTTTTTTCATGAAAATAAAACCGTGGATTGGTTTGCAAATACTGTCATGGAAGGATTGGCACAAAAAAATAAATCTCCTATCGAGTATGCGTTGTATAAGTTGTCAAGATTATTAAAATATGAGGATACTGTTAGTCTGAACTATGTCAAGATTAATAAAGATTTAGCAAAACAAAAAAGAATATTTGAAAACACTTCTTTTAAAGAAATCTATAAAAAAGACAAAGAATTTTCCAAAATTGTCGACATATTGTTTGCTGCGTTTGATGCCAACAGACCGGATAGATTTATTTATGCTGAACTGGAATATGCAGGATATGAATTTTTCTCTCATGCAAAAGGAAGTTCTGTTGTTAAAAAGATGTGCGATTATGGTAGCAGCTCAGAGTTTTCAGAAGATATTACTTTTAGCGAATTAGAAGATGAGGATGAGTTCACCACAACAGAAAGCGACACTGATAGCACCAGGGAAAGTGAAGATGAAGTCATTATTCAGCATATTTCGCACGCTAAATTACGGATTTGTTCTGGCATGAAAGCCATCATGCTAGCACAATATGGTGCTCTTTTTTATCTCAATACAC
>JAJXWI010000048.1 GCA_021781705.1 bacterium
TATAGTTTTTGCCATGGCAATAAGTTCTTTGATTTCAGTTTGTCTGGCAACTGCTTTGCATCAGGTTCCAGGTCTTCAACATTTCTCAAGAACAAGAATCTTTGATTTTTGAGGAGGGTTTTTTGCTCTTCATTAAGCTCTTTGGTCGTTCTTCTGCGGATTTTGTTAAGTTTGTTATTCATTAGTTTGATTACATGAAAATGATCAAAGACTTTTTCCTAAGATATTTTTTCTCGCACTCTTTTACTGTTTTTCAGTCAATATCAAAAAAGGACGAAACATCTGTTATGCTCGTTTTTGGACGTAATTCAATAGATTTGATATCGCGGAAACGGGCGTATCCAATTGTGAGAATGGGCCTCTGTCGCTCGTCGCAACAATTGGATCAAAGAGCCCGTGACTGTTATCACTTAAATTTTACATTTCATTTGGGAGAAGAACCGAAAAACTCAAGATTTGGATAATACTCACCATAATTAGCAATTAGTACTAAGTAATTTATTGCTTCATCATTGGAGTATGAAAAGCCAAAAAGCTCCCCTTCTATGCTGTTTTCTTCATCTGAATCATAAACTCTAATCTCATCAGATGTTTTTTTCAAAAATGCACAATGTGTCTGTAATCCAACGATATAGTCGCCATTAGGTAAATCATCCACTATTTTTGTATACCTTCAAAAGCAAAATATGATTCTGGTTCCGGGGTATGTACCTTTGCATTAAGATCAAAATTTAACCCAAACTCTGATGCAATTCTCCATAAGTGATAATTCGATACTCCATCGAAGATAATGTCATCGCCACTTATTATGGTATAAGATATCCTGTAAACTGGCATTAATTTTAATGTTCTAAATAGCATGCCCCAACGCAATAAGCGCAAGCCAAACATTTACATATTTTTTGCAAACATATGGAGTTGGCTTCTGGAGAGAATAGAACAAGTTCATGGCAGGCTGACTTATGGATTTAGATTCGACAGTAGAGGCAAGCCCAAAATGACGTATGAAGATTTCTTATAAATATCAAAAAATGCCACGCCTCAACATTTTGCAGTAAATATTCAACATCCAACTTCCAATATTCGATTATTTTTTATTTGGGTTCAGTCTGAGAATTTTAGCAGTTATTCCGGTCATATAATCATGATTCTACAATAGGCAGGGGTGCACAAAATTAATTTTTAGATTTGATATGTGAAGTTATTTCGCTAAAAGCAACTTTTTTAAAAAAAAGAGGAGTAATTTTGCGTTTTTGCATTAAAAAAGATAGAAATGCGGACTGAAAGTAGCAAAAAAAAGAGAAATAGTAGGCTCAACGAAAGAAGCAAAAATAAAAAACAAAGAGGATTATAATGATGAAAATGACAAAAAAGATGGTGTTGGGATTTTGCGTATTAATTTCACTGTTTTTAGTATCACAAGTTCATGCTGATAAACAGTATTTGCTCGTATGTAAAAATAAAGGACTTAAGATTTACCTTGTTCCAGATAAAAAAAGCTTGGATGATTGTGTTATTAACCCCGTTGCAACTTTGGACGGTGATTTTTATGTTGAATTAGCTGGATTTAATCCCGACGGTACAATTTTGTATACAGTAGTAGCCCACGGCATATCGCGCTTGCGCGAGGTTCATTTTTACTCTGTTCCAAGACACGGGGACATGAGTTGTTGCGATAAGACTCCTGCACTTTCTATGGGAAAAAAATGTGACGGTTTTTCGTATTATGACAATATTAATTTTGCCGGTTTTAATCCTAATGATGGAACTTTTTGCTTATCTCAACCCCATTGTGGCACAACTATTTTTGATGTTAATGTTACAACTAGATGTATTTCATATCTTCGTAGGATTTACTTGAGTGCTAATTTGATATGTTTTAACACTAATGGTGCTATGATATCTCTGTGCAAAGATACTACGTGCAAAGATACTCCTATTTGGTCTAGATTCATTCACCGTGGTGTATTGGATAACTACCCTTGTGGTGAAAAAGGAGAACAGTTGCCATCATTACCATTAGATGACGGCTATATTGGATTTTCACCATCCGGTGACATTTTCTTTTGTGTTAAGAGCGACGGCATTGATTTTTATAAATTACAAGAGAAAAGTAGTAGCTTAGTTAGCGAATCGATTCTTCTTGGAAGCTATATAGGCAAGAGCAAAGCTTCTGCTGAAAACAGTTATCAAAGACCGCTTGCTTATAGCCATGTAAAATTTCTAGATAGTAAGCATATTTCTATGTCATCTTCCGAAATAGTCGAGGTTTTTGAGATCCCATCGTGCGATACATGGACAGAAAAGAGCATATCAAATAAATCATTTAATAAAATAATGGAGGTTAAATTAGAAGATGATATACCCCTTACTTTTGATGTAGTGCTTTTTACTCCTCCTACTAAAAAGCTTGAACACTCCAAAGTCAAGAACAATTATAGTGACGTAACAGTCTTTACACAATAATTAGCAAAGAACACGCCTGCCTTCCCTTAAAAAAGGAGGGCGTGACAGTGTCACTCCTATAAAATTAAGCTTTACAACAACTAATTTAGCAACTGCTTGGATCTTTAAGAATCTATTTTGAGGCAAAAACAGAGGAGACTATCGCGTCAAAAACTTCTTTGGGCGAGATATTTGTCATTGTTTCTTTTCTAATGACATTGTGCCAGGACTTTAATGGGTAAGGGCCGGTATGAACGGGATTCGTTGCAAAACAGCATAGATAAATGATGGGGACAGCAGTGCTTGATGCTACATGCAGCGGACCAGTATCAGGCGTTACAAAAGCCTTAACATGTTCCATGATAGACCTTAGCTCCAATACAGAAGTTTCGCCTATAACATCAATAATGTTCTGTTCATGCCCCGCAAAATATTTTACAAGCTTTTTTTCTCCTTTAGTTCCGGTAAGAACCAGCCTGATTCTTCTGTTATATTCAAAGAGCATCTTCCCAAGAATGGCAAAATTTTCAAAAGGCCAGGCTTTTTTGCTCAGCTTCTTTCTTTTCCAGAACATTAGGCTTCTTCTGGCAAAATTATATGTCCCCATATGGCAGCCTATTAAAATCTGACTATCATCGAATGTCGCACCTCTTGCTTTTAACAGGTTTTTTACCCTCTCCGTGTGCGATGGAAGAGGAAACAAGCGATAAGTCAAATCGTATTTTTCGGGAGTATCAGAAAAAATATCACATACAAAATTTGTGGCTGTCCCGCTCTGGTGAACCCCGCGTATACCACGAGGAGAAGTATAGCAAGGTTTTTTTATTGATTTTACGTATTTTTGAGTGTCTTTGTTATTATGAAAATCTACGACAAAATCAATCTTTCCAGAAATTTCTGATATTGCTTTCTTGTCAGGACAAACATATACAGAGTCTACATCAGGATTATTCTCAAAAACTTTTGCAGATGCTTCTGACAAGGCTATTGCGTATATTTTTCCTGAATTCAAATTACATTTCAGGATATGAATTGCCGGAGTGCAGAAAATCACATCTCCAATCCTGGGAGAAACAATTATTGCCGCGTTTTTTATTTCTGTAGCCATAGCTTGTAACTTAACACTTAATAGCTAAAACTCAAACTTTTATTCTCTATTAATTTCTACTCAAATATCTTGAAATAATCATTTGAATGAGGTTAATTAAGTCATCAATACTTTTATTTTACAGTAAAACTCAATGACAGGAAATTATGCTGGATATTAACTTGATCAGAAAAGATCCCGAAAAAGTTAAAAATGCTTTGTTAAAGAAAATAGATAATGTTGATTTTGCCGAGCTATTGGAATGGGACAAACAGAAAAGAGATTTGACACACAAAGTTGAATCTTTAAAAGCTCGCAGGAATGAAGTATCTTCTCTAATCCCGCGTCTGAAAAAAGAGGGGAAAGACGTTACTGAACAGCTCTCCGAAATGAAAAAAGTTTCAGATACCATAAAAGACCTCGATAGTGAGTTGGAGAGAACATCGGATAAAATTACAGAATTCCTGAATGGCATGCCAAATATACCGGCAGATGATGTAGTTGCCGGCGGCAAAGAAAACAACAGGGTTATTAGCGAGTGGGGAAACAAGCCGCAACCATCTTTTACGCCAAAAGACCACATGACTTTAGCCGTTTCTCTAGGGCTAATAGATTATGACCGCGGAGTAAAAATGGGCGGAAATGGGTTCTGGTTGTACAAAGGAAAAGGAGCAATTCTTGAATGGGCTTTGCTTAACTATTTTGTTGCCTCTCACCTGGAAGATAATTATGAATTCATACTTCCCCCTCACATACTTATTAACCAGTGCGGTTATACCGCCGGACAATTTCCTAAATTCGCTGATGATGTTTTCCGCATCGAAGCTGACGATAAAAAAGAAAGTACCCATTTTCTTCTTCCTACCTCTGAAACTGCGCTGATAAATTTCCACAGGGACGAGATCCTAAAGGAAGAAGAACTTCCTAAAAAATATTTTGCATATACTCCGTGTTATAGAAAAGAAGCCGGAAGCTACAGAGCATCAGAAAGGGGCATGATAAGAGGACATCAGTTTAATAAAATTGAAATGTTTCAGTTCACAACGCCTGAAAACTCCGACAAAGCTCTTGATGAACTGATTTTCAAAGCTGAAAAACTTATAAAAGGACTAGGATTGCATTACAGGGTATCAAAACTCGCCGCTCAGGACTGCAGCGCGTCAATGGCTAAAACGTTTGACATTGAACTCTGGATACCGAGCATGAATGAATACAAGGAAGCCAGTTCCTGCTCCAATGCACACGATTTCCAGTCAAGACGCGGAAATATCAGGTTCAAACGAACCGACACTGGCAAAAACGAACTTGTACATTCTCTAAATGCTTCCGGCCTTGCAACGAGCAGGCTTTTTCCGGCAATTCTGGAAACGTATCAACAATCGGACGGAAGTATAATAGTTCCGGAGGTATTAAGACCTTACACAAAATTTGATAAAATAGTCTAGCAGTTTATCGGGCTTTGACCAAAACCGCTAGATGTACTTGAAAATTGATACATAATGCTATGGAGGCTAAAAATGACTAGAATAGGATTGATTCAGACTAAATGTTCTGAGAATCAAAAAGATAATATTGATAAAATCGAACAATTAATTTATAAAGCAGCATCTCAAAATGCCAAAATTATTTCTTTACAAGAATTGGCAACTACAAAATATTTAGCACACAAACAAAATATAGATTATTTTAAATTTGCAGAAGAAAATAGCGGCAATTCAATTGCGATGGCAGAAAAATTAGCAAAAAATCTCAAAATATACTTACTCTTGCCATATTTTGAAAAAGATATAACTACATATTACAATTCAGTTATAGTTTTCTCTCCTGAGGGAAAAGTAATTGGGAAATACAGAAAGACCCACATTCCGCAAAACACTAGTTATCAAGAAAAATATTACTTTAAGCCGGGAAATATAGAATATCCCATCTTTCATACTGAATATGGAAATTTTGGTATTTCTACCTGTTGGGATCATTGGTTCCCAGAAGTTCAACGAATTTATGGATTAAAAGGTGCTGATATTGTTTTTTCTCCCACATCTATAGGATATAACTACTCACCAGAATGCTATATTGACCATGATTATAAAAAGACGTGGCAGGCAATGCTAGTAGGGCAAGCTATTACTAGTGGTTTCTATTTTGCAATCATAAATAGAACGGGAAAAGAAGATGAAATAGATTTTTATGGTTCGAGTTTTATTATTTCTCCAAAAGGTAAAATAGTTGCCTCTTTAAATGAGGAAGAAGAAAATTGTCTTGTTCAAGAAATTGATATTAACGAAGCAAGAAATTGGAAAGTTATGCTGCAGTTTAATAGAGATCGTAGAACTGAGCTATACAAGAGCCTAGTAGAGTAGTTTGTATTATAACAAAATGAAATTGGCAAATGTACTAGGGGGGGAAATTATATTTTTTTAGTAGTATTTTGCAGCGATCCAATTGTCGGTTCATTAGGAACTCTATCTTGTCCTAATAAATTAGCACATTAGCATTTTTGGGTTCGCAACAGCTGTTCAGGCTGCAGCAGGTATTATTTTGGATGTTGCGATTCTCTGCCGCTATTTTTATTCCCTCTTTTAACAAATTATTTAACAGGCTGTAACATTGCCATAAACTTTTATTGAATATTGTCGAAGCTTATCTTTGACAAAAACGCTATTTTTAATAGATTATGAACTGCTTGGTTTTGGAAAAATGGACCGGATTTAGTAGAAAAATATAACTAAAAATATCAAGCAATACTCGCAACAGGTCATTATGAAGAACCAGGTTAAATAAAAACAAGGAATTTTTAATTAGCAGAGTGTCGGAACAAAGACTGATACAATCTGTTAGAATTAAATTGAAAATTATGAATGAACAGAAAAAAAAAGATACTACAGAAAAACAACTGGATGTACAAAATCCTGACAATATCACGACACAAAATAATAATCAGGATAAAACATCTCATGAAATCATTATTCCCGAACATGATGCCCCTCAAATAATCAGAATACCTGTTCTGCCGCTGAATAATACCGTGGTTTTTCCTTACACTCTTTGCACTCTTGTGCTTGATAATGAAAAAACTATCAACTTCATACTGCGAATATCAGAAGAAGACCGATTGCTGGCTCTTTTCCCTGATCTAACAAATCCACCTGGGCTCACAGCATCAAAAGAAACTAAAATCGAGAATAAAGAACAAGTTTTCGAGACTTTCAATGTTGATAATAAATCTATCTCCAGAATTGGAACCATGGTAAGAATTGTAAAACTCCTAAGGTTCCCGGACAATACGGTCCGTATACTTGTCAGGGGCTTAAAAAGAGTCAGAATATTGAATGTCTTGACTGAATCGCCAGAAATAACAGCTACGGTAGAAGAACTGCCTGATCTGCACGATAGCAGCTTGGAGTGCGCAGCAATGGCAAAAAATGCGCAACACCAGTTCCAGGAAATCATCAGCATGTCTCCCAACTTTCCCGAAGATTTCAAGTTGGCTATTTTGAATACGGCCGATTATTCGAAACTCACAGACCTAGTAACTGACACTCTTAATATAAATTTTAAAGATAAGCTTGGCATTCTTACAGCCCCTACGCTCAATGAACGACTGCATTTGTTAACAATTCTGCTAAACAAGGAAGTCGAAGTCCTGCATCTTGGGAATGAAATTCAGAGCCAAGTGAGCAACGCTCTAGGGCAAGCACAAAGAGAATTTTTCCTGAGGGAACAGCTTAAAGCAATTAAACAAGAGCTCGGCGAAGAAGATGCAAATCCCGACATATCATCTATTCGAAAACGGATGAATGAGAAAAAACTTCCCCAGAATGTAGTTGAAGTTATAGAAAAAGAAATTGAGCGCATGGGGTTAATCTCACAGGCTTCGCCAGACTATCATGTTTCTTATAATTACGTAGACTGGATACTTTCCGTACCATGGGACGAGTTTACGCAAGATAAAAATGATATTAAAAAGGCAAAAAAGATTCTTGACCACGATCATTATGGACTCAAAGATGTAAAGGAAAGAATACTCGAACTTCTCGCCGTATTGCAGATGAAAAAAGACAAGAAATCGCCAATTATATGCTTTGTCGGCCCCCCGGGCGTCGGAAAAACTTCTCTGGGCCAGTCCATCGCACGCGCCATGGGTAGAAAATTTGTCAGAATGTCCCTTGGCGGAATAAGGGATGAGGCAGAAATTAGAGGGCACAGAAGAACTTATGTCGGAGCGTTACCAGGTAGAATAATTCAAGGATTGAAAAAAGCAGGTTCTTCAAACCCTGTTTTTATGCTGGACGAAATAGATAAAGTAGGTTCTGATTTCAGAGGGGATCCATCTTCTGCCCTGCTCGAAGTACTTGATCCTCAGCAGAATCACGCTTTTAACGACCTCTACCTGGAAGTGGATTATGATTTATCGTCAGTAATGTTTATTGCCACAGCAAATATCCTTGACACAATTCCCCCAGCCCTTATAGATAGAATGGAGATTATCAGACTGCCGGGATACACGCACTTCGAGAAAGTTCAGATAGCAAAAAAGTTCCTTATGCCTAGACAAATAAAAGAAAACGGGCTTACATCAAGGCAATTTCTCGTTGCTATGAAATCTTTTAACGAGCTTATCACATACTACACGCAAGAAGCGGGCGTAAGAAATCTTGAAAGAGTGATTGGAACACTCTGTAGAAAAGTAACAAGAAAAATTATTGAAGGAGATCTTCTTCCCGATAAAAAAACAATAATAAACCCGGCTGATGTAAAAACTTATCTTGGCAAACGAAAATTTATTTTGGAAGAAGCTGAAAGGGTACCTGAGATAGGTTTAGCCATAGGAATGGCATGGACAAGTGTTGGCGGAACAATTTTACCTGTTGAGTCCAATATGATGCCTGGGAAAGGAACGTTGCAACTCACCGGATCTCTCGGAAATGTGATGCAGGAAAGCGCTCACACAGCATTTAGCTACATCAAAAGTAACTTTAAAGAATTTGACATAGACCCTGCGATCTTTAAAAAGAATGATTTTCATCTGCATGTACCAGACGGAGCAACGCCAAAAGACGGGCCGTCAGCAGGTGTAACAATCGCTGTTTCTTTGGTTTCCCTTTTGACAAAGCGTAAGGTTAAGGTTAAAACAGCAATGACCGGAGAAATTACATTGCGTGGAAAAATTACAGCAATAGGCGGGCTTAAAGAAAAGGCAATCTCCGCTCTTCGCTCAGGAATAGTCACAATAGTTATGCCGAAACAAAATGAAAAAGACCTCGAAGATATTCCGGATGAAGTAAAAGAAAAAATGAAGTTCATCTTCGTGGAAAACGCAAAAGAAGCTATTGCATATTTGTTGCTGGAACCTGAAGAAAAAAAAACGGGAAAACAACATCAAAAGTAGATATTCATGGATAAACTACAGTTTGAACAAAATCAAGAAAATAGAAGACAATTTAAACTTGTAGCAGCATGTGGTTTACTCGCAAGCATCTCTCTTGTAATTATAAAATTTAGTCTTGGAATAATCGGCCACAGCTATACGGTAATAGCAGACGGGGTAGAAAGTATATCTGACACGATTACAGATATAACCCTTCTCTTCGGCATAGGGCTATGGACCGCGCCCGCAGACAAAAACCACCCCTACGGCCATTACAGAATTGAGGCTATAGTAACAGCCTTTGTAGGCTTTATGCTGCTGCTCGCGGCATGCACTATTACCTACAGAGCAGTCTGGGGTATTATTGAGGGCAAACGTACAGATACAGTGGAAGGAATCGCATTATTTGCACCAATCGCGGCAATTATCATCAAAGAAAGCATTTACAGATGGACAATTCGCGTATCGAAAAAAATTAAATCTACTGCGCTTTATGCAAATGCTTGGCATCACAGGTCTGATGCCATTACTTCGGTTGTTTCTCTCATTGCTGTTCTTATAGCCATATTGAACCCAAAGTTCTATATTGTGGACAATGTCGGAGGTATAATATGTTCAATACTTATTATACGAATAGGATTAAAAATAATTATTCCTGCCATTTCCGAATTATCGGATTGTGGAGCCTCGGAAAAAATTAGAGAAAACATAGAATCAACAGTTCTGGCTCTAAATAAAGTAAAGGCTACTCATAAAATAAGAACAAGAAAAATGGGCATATGTATTTATGCTGACCTTCACGTGCTTGTGGATGCAAGCATATCTGTTAAAGAGGGCCATGATATAGCAAATAGTGTTCAAAATGTCCTAAAAGAAACAATACCTGACCTCGTTGATGTAGTAGTTCATATCGAACCTTATGAATAAATACCCGCGTTATTTTTGGAACTTTAAGTTTATCAGCTCTCTTTTGGTTTTGTCTTCTCTTTACCTGTCAGGATGTACCAGCGCGCCATATACAAATCGAAGCCAACTAATGCTGTCTTCTGAAAAAAGTGAGATAGAGATGGGAGAAGAGGCATTAAAAGAAGTAAAGAAAAATGGGAAAATTTCGAATAACAAAAAAATGAATTTAGCGGTAAAAAGAGTTGGCGGGAATATAGCGAAAGCTACGGACAAACAAAATTATAACTGGGAATTTATAGTTTTAGAATCCAAGGATGCAAACGCTTTTTGCCTGCCAGGCGGAAAAGTAGTAGTATTCACAGGTCTTTTCAATTATATCCATAACGACGGGGAATTAGCTACAGTACTCGGCCATGAAATAGGACATGCTCTGGCCAGGCATACAGGAGAACAAATATCACACACATATCTTGAAAATGCAGGGGGGTATGCGTTAAGCGCAATTCTTTACGTAATAGGTGCACCTGCCGGCTTGGGATCAATTTATGGAGTAGCAACTGGGCTTGGAATAAATTTGCCTTACAGCCGAACGCAAGAATATGAAGCTGACCATATTGGGATAGTTATTATGGCTAAAGCAGGATATGATCCAAAAACAACAATAATTTTCTGGAACAATTTTTCCAAACAATCTAATTACGGGCCGGTGAAAGAATTTTTTGCCACCCATCCTATGGGAGAAAAAAGGATTGAAGAGCTTAAAAAATTGCTGCCTGAAACCGAAAAAATATACTCAGCTGCCTCACCAAAGCTCGGCACCGGCGAAATATTGTAATAAGACATTGTAGAAAAATATGCATCTTACTGATACACTAGCGAATGTTAGAGTTTTCAAAAAGGAGTTTCTCAATGAATACAGTCTATATTACTAACAAAGATAATCCATTTATTGTCAGTTTATTAAAAGAATTTTTTGATAAAATATCTGTCTTCAACTCATTTGCAGATTTCTCTACCCAAGAAGAAGTATTTGACTCAGTTATAATATCTTCGAATTTCGAGAAAACAAAAATCGAAGATTTCGTAAAAAAAACAATAAGAACATCTGACAAGCTATTCATTGTTCCGATTTTTCTTGAAGATAACGGAACCTTTCTATCTCATGAAAATGTCGTTAATCTTGAGAATATTAAAGAACACATAATAAGCGTCAAAAATCTTTACAAGGAGATAGAGCACCATAACTACAGTAGTTGGGAAAATAGAATCCTATCATATTTCTATACAAGACCAGACCTTTCAGTGTGTCCCAAAATAGATAAAAATCATGACATGTTTTACTACTATCCGCATGTAGAACAGTTTTATGATGGACAAGAAGATTATTTCTATTGGATGGAGGAGATGGCAACCCAGAAAATTTTCTCAAAAGTCAAACTTGTTGACCGTCTTTTCTGCTGCCCCTACTGTTTTTCAGCATTAATGAAATTTAGTGATCATTGCCCAAATTGCGGAAGCATCAATATAAAACAGGAAAGGTTTGTCCACTGTTTCTCTTGCGGGTACGTATCTCCAGAAAGCAAGTTTATGAAAGATGAAAGATTCGTGTGTCCTTCATGTAAATCTAAACTAAAACTTATAGGGGAAGACTATGATAGGCCACTTGAAAACGGGGTATGTATGGACTGTGGAAACTATCACATAGATAGCACTCTTCAAATATCATGTCTCAGTTGCAGCAAAATCTTTACGACAGAAGAATTGAGCAAAAAATCTGTTTTTGAATACAAATTGACAGAATATGGAAGAAATCAAATAAAGTTCGACACGGTAAGTTCGACAAATATTATTGCCAGTGAGCTTAACTACATTGCACTGAATTATTTCATTTTTACATTGAACTGGTCTATTCAAATGCAAAAGCGCTATATTGATAGCTATTTTAGTCTTGTCGCACTGAAAATTATCATGGAAACGGAGTTCTCTGTCTACGATCTTCTGGTTGAATTCTCAAAACTGCTTAGAAGCTCTTTTAGAACCACTGACTTTTGCTCAAAAATTGATAACAACACATTTATATTTCTTTTTCCTAAAACAGGCGCCACCGGGTTAAATGCAATAAAAACAAAAATTGATACGTTCTTAGGTTCTATTAAGCTTAGCAAAGGGCAATTTAATATTAAAACAGAATATTTTTCATCGACCCAGGAAAATATAGCTGAAGAAAATAGCCAGCAAATTTTATCAAATCTCACAAATAAACTATGAGTAATTTCTTTAATGAAATTTACTATTTCCTCAATTCCTTTTTGAATTATGAGGAGCCTTGGAAAATCTGTTTGATACTATTTCCTTACGTGCTAATTATGGAAATCCCGCTCTATTCTCTAATAGTTATAGCTTACTTAAAGAAATTCTGGAAAGATGTTTTTCTAGAGAAAATTTCTCAAAACTATTTCCCAAATGTAACTTGCATAGTCCCTTGTTATAATGAGGGAAACGCTGTTGTTTTAACAACAAGATCTCTAGTTGAACAATTATACAGAGGCAATATAGAAATTATTTTGGTTGTCGACGGTTCAGATGTAAATAAATCTACTTATGAGGGAGTCCTGGAATACGCAATAAAGTATAATTCTGAATTCAAAAACAGTTCAAGGCATATAAAAGTAATACCAAAAAGGCAGAGGAGTGGCAAAGTCTCATCTATAAATATTGGAGCATCTTTAGCAAAGGGAGAGTTGTTAATAATAATTGATGGAGACTGCTCTCTCGACAATGATTTAGTAGCGGCTGGAGTAAGGAGTTTTGCCGATAAAAACGTAATTGCCTCTTCAGGCAATATCAGGGTAAGAAATACAAAAGACAGCCTGCTTGCAAAATTTCAGGCTATTGAATATATGATTGGGCTGCAGTTATCCAAAACAGGCCTTGCCGAACTTGGAATACTTAATAGCATTTCCGGAGCTCATGGGATTTTTAGAAAAAGTTTTGTTCGCGCTATTGGGGGATGGAGAAACGGATCAGCTGAAGATTTAGATATAACAATAAGAATAAGAGCATATATCAAACAATATCCTCAACTGAAAATCATCCATACTTATGATTCTACCATGCACACAGATGTCCCAACAACATGGAATAAACTCTTCAAACAGCGCTTGCGCTGGGACGGAGATATTTCATACCTATATTTCAAGAGATACCGAAAGCTTCTGCGTCCCAAAAATATCGGATGGAAAAATTTATTTGCAATAATATGGTATGACTTTATATTCTGCCTGTGCGTTCCCTTTCTTACAACTGTTTACACGGCCTGGTTATTTTTTAAATTTTCTCCCTCTTTTGCTGCAACACTGCTTATTGTTGTATATCTCTATTATTTCCTCTCAGGAAATTTATTTTTCTTGCTTTACATAATATTTGTTTCTGAACGGAAGGGTAAAGACTTTAAATTTATTATTTATTTGCCATTAATGCCATTTTATCAATACACAATGAGAATATGGACGGCCTTGGCTACAATATTTGAATTAACTTTATCAACGCATAAAGATACTACCATGGCGCCATGGTGGGTCATTAAAAAAACACATTAAAATTTAATAAAAAGGGTATAAAATGAATTTCAATTTTAAAAATAAAGATCAAAAAATACAGCAAATTCCTCATTATACTCCAGGAAAAAGGCATCTCTCAAAGATTTACTGGTATCTTCTTTTACTGCTAATAATCACTCCTTTTGTATACCTAGGCTATAAAATTTTTGTCGATACATTTATCAGAACCGGCTCAGCTAATGTAAAATTCGATGAGAAAATAATCAGAGCAACTAGTGATGGTTATGTAAAAGATGTTCTTATACAAAGTAATGATAAAGTCAAAAAAAATCAAATATTAGTAATTCTATATAATCAAAACATGGAAACTGACATGGAACACCTGAAAAATGAGCTTGAAACATATAAAAACAGAAAAGGAAAACTATTAAGGAACCCCGAAGTAGAACAATTGGAATATACAAAAAAAGAGGCAGAAGCTCATTTAGCTAAAGTAAAAGAATATTGCAATACTCAAGAAACTTTAAGGAAAAAGGGAGTTGCAACCATATGGTTTGTAAATGAGGCAAATAAAGATTTTGACAATGCATCACAACGCCTTGCTGAAATAAACCGGCAAATAGAAGACGAACTATTGCAACGTAATTTGCTTCTGGAAACAGATATAGACAAGGGAATAAGAAATACCGAAAATGAAATAAAAAAGTTGAAAGCATCTTTGGATTATCTGAAAATAGTATCTCCTGAAAATGGAACAGTTGCTGATGTCTACGCTCATGAAGGAGAGTTTATAAGAAAAGGGCAAAAAATAGCCCATATTGTGACTAAAAATAATTTGCAAATCGTTGTTTATTTGAAAGCCAAACACTTCTCAGAACAAATTAAAAAGGGACAAGAGGTGAAAATAATCCTGCCTGATAATAGCAAAATACCAGGAATTGTTTCCGAAGACCCTATAATAGCAAAAAATGAACCCAATGCTTCAAGTCTTGTTAGAACTGAAAAAAGAATGGTTATGATCAGAGTTACCCCGACCCAAGAAATTCCCGAATCTTATAAGATTTATAATCTTCCCGTTGAGGTTTTCTTTTAACACATTGGATACATTAAAATATATCTGATAACTTTATTTGCTGTCCATTCATTAGGGTAGTAACTGTCAGCCCAAGGCTACTAATTGTCATTTTTGTGGCGTCTCGAAGCGTCATGGGTGGTACGGCCTTTATGGTGTCGCAGCTCGTATTGGTGTTTCTGTTCTTTATGGTGGCGGAACGAAGTAGTCTGTGTATGTTATGTGTATAATCGTGAGAGGGGTGCGGTCTCGTCGTGGCGTGATGTTACCTCGACGTGTATTTTTATATTGCCACCGCTGTCGAATGTTATCATGTTTTTGCTGATTCTAACTAATTCTATTCGGTCGCTGCTTATTCCCGCGTACCCTGCGACTAACGCTTTCTCCTGCAACTCCGTTGAGATTTCCTCTTCAAAGATCACAGACCATGTTAAATCGCGCGGGGGGTGATTGGGGAATGTAGAGGGATCGCTTACTATGAAAATACTCTCGTAATCATTCATTCCGCCATATGTTATATTTTTGTATTCTTTGGATTTTCTTTGGCATGGCCAGCAGGAGCTTTTATCTGTTGTTGTTTTTAGTGTTGTTATAAAATGTTCAGCAGTACCCATTCCATGTATACGTTTGGACCTGGTATCTGTGACTTTTACGATGATGACGTTGCCGCTGTAATCTCCTGGTATTTCCACCTTAGAACAATAGCATTTTTGCTGAATAGCTATTATTGATAACAGGAGTGTCAAAAATAGTGCTAGATTTTTCTTGTTCCCTCTAGTTTGTTTTACTTTCATCATTTCTGTTTACCTATTGATAGTGTTTTTAATGCGGACTATTTAGGCTTTTTTGCCTAACACCTTAAGAAGGTATTGGCCGTAGCCGCTCTTGACAGTTTCCGTCGCCAGTTTTTCAAGCTGTTCGTCGCTGATTAAGCCTTCTTTCCAGGCTGTCTCCTCGGGGCAGGCAATTTTTAGTCCCTGTCTATCTTCCAGTACTGAAAAATACAACGAGGCGTCTAATAGCGACTTATGAGTTCCTGTGTCAAGCCATGCGAAGCCTGTTTCGAGTTTTACTAGACTAAGTTTGCCCATTTTAAGATAAGTTTTATTAACATCTGTTATTTCCAGTTCGCCGCGAAGCGAAGGTTTCAGGTTTTTTGCGATTTCTACAACATCATTGTCATAAAAGTAGAGCCCAGTAACCGCATAGTTGGATTTTGGATGTTTTGGTTTTTCTTCTATGCTTATTACTTTTCCAGATTTGTCGAAGTCAGCAACGCCGTATCTTTCAGGATCATTGACATAATAACCGAATACCGTTGCCCCGTTCAGGCTTGCCACTACTTGTTTTAATGTTTTATCAAATCCGGTACCGTGAAAAATATTGTCTCCAAGAACCAGGCAGCATTTATCTTTTCCTATGAAAGTTTCACCTATTATGAAGGCTTGAGCAAGACCGTCAGGAGATGGTTGTTCACGATATGAAAGAGATATGCCCCATTTTGCCCCGTCGCCGAGAAGATTTTTAAACCCTGGCAGGTCTCTTGGTGTACTTATGATAAGTATGTCTTTTATTCCGGCCTCCAAGAGTGTGGTGAGCGGATAGTAAATCATAGGTTTGTCGTATATCGGCAGCATTTGTTTGCTTATGCACTGAGTTATCGGGTGAAGCCGTGTTCCTGAGCCGCCTGCAAGTATTATTCCTTTCATAAAAGTCTCCAGTAAAAATTATATTCCAAGTTCTTTTTTTGCTTCAGAAAATTTTTCTATGGCAAAGTCCAAATCTTTTTTGCTATGTGCCGCAGAAATCTGAACCCTTATCCTAGCCTGATCTTTAGGGACTACGGGAAAAAAGAAGCCTACTACATATACGCCTTTTTTCAGCATCTTTTCAGACATCTCCTGTGCCAATGCGGCATCGTACAGCATGATAGGAACTATCGGGTGTTCTCCTCTTTTTATATCAAGGCCGAGTTCGGAAATCTTTGTGCGGAAGTATTTTGTGTTTTTCTCAAGTTTATCTCTGAGGCTTGTTGAAGATTTTAACATTTCAACCACCTTGAGCGAACCGAGTACTACAGCCGGAGCCAACGTGTTAGAGAATAGATATGGTCTGGAACGCTGTCTTAGCATTTCAATTATTTCTTTCTTGCCGCTGGTATACCCGCCGCTCGCTCCACCCAGGGCTTTGCCAAAAGTACCTGTTATTATATCCACTCTGTTCATGACATTGCAGTACTCAGGAGTGCCTCTTCCAGTCTTGCCAATGAAACCTACAGCATGAGAGTCATCTACCATTACAAGAGCGTTATATTTGTCGGCCAGATCGCATATGCCCTTAAGGTTTGCAATGACCCCATCCATGGAAAAAACGCCGTCTGTCGCAATCATGCGAAAACGGCAATCTTGTGTTTCCTTGAGGCGTTCTTCTAGTTCTTCCATGTTATTATTGGCGTATCTGTATCTTTTTGCCTTGCAAAGCCTGATTCCGTCTATGATACTGGCATGATTCAGTACGTCGCTTATAATGGCGTCATTTTCTGAGAGAAGAGTTTCGAAAAGTCCGCCGTTTGCGTCAAAACATGAACCGTATAGAATAGTATCTTCTGTTTGAAGAAAGCTGCTCATTTCTTTTTCGAGCTGCTTATGAATGTCCTGTGTGCCGCATATGAATCTGACAGAAGAGAGTCCATAGCCCCTCCCGTTGAGACCAACTTTTACGGCGTCTATTATTTCCTGGTCGTCAGAAAGCCCAAGATAGTTGTTCGCACACATGTTGAGTACATTTTCCCCTGTGCTTACTTTGATGGTGGATTTTTGTGGGCTTATAATAACCCTTTCCGCCTTAAAAAGTCCGGCATCTTTAATGTCATTGATTTCTTTTTGCAAATGACATTTGAAGCTTTCGTACATAAAAACCTCCATAATTAGAACCTGAGCGAATTTTTTTTCGCATGACGGGTCTAATGAATATTCAAATTTTCCTTCATTAATTAGACCAGTCGAGAATTACCTTGCCGGAATGGCCGGAACGCATTGTTTCAAATCCGTCTTTAAAATCTTTATAATTATAATGATGAGTTATAACAGGAGAGAAATCAACACCGGACTGAATGATGCTGGTCATTTTATGCCAGGTTTCATACATTTCCCTTCCATAGATTCCCTTTATTGTGATTCCATTAAACACAACTTTATCCCAGTCTATTCCTGTACCTTGCGGAATTATGCCGAGTAAAGCTATTTTTCCCCCATGGCACAGCAACTACCGCCAAACAACGC
>JAJXWI010000049.1 GCA_021781705.1 bacterium
AGTGTCCGCGTGGCAGAATCGCAGGGACAATTTGAACGCAAAAATAAACTGGCACTTTACAACAGTTGATGCTCGTGTAAAACTTAAAAGACTTTATCCGACATTAGAGGCTTGACTTGACACTAGTTTATTTTGCTGATTCATGCCAAGTGCGGTTAATTCCCCTTTTTCAATTTCCCAATTGTATGGATCACTTTTAATATCGTCAGTAGGTGTTCTTTCTCCGTGTCGTATTAAAGTTACAGCAAATATTAGTTTTTCTTCTGCAGATACATTTAAATTCAAAACTAAAGTTAACAGAAGAAGTAGTAATATGGTAGCGACTTGGAATGATTTGTTTAAATATGTCATAAATAGATTAATTTTCTCTATATTATGGTTACATTGTTTCCGGTACATCTATTGTAAGGGTTTTTAGCCCGTCTGAAATTATATCCTTCACGGCAGAACTCAAAGCTATGCGTGCCTTTTTAAGTTCTTCTGTTTCTGCACTCAACACTGAACATTCTCTATAGAAAGAATTGTATGCTTTTGCCAGGGTTAAGAGATAATTTACAACAATGGAGCAATCCAATTTTTCAGCGGCCAGCAAAAGCGTATCGGGATAAAATGCAGCCAGCACAGCCAATTCTTTTTCCCATTTTGTTTCAAGCACGGTCCAGTTGACTTCGTCGGACTTGATGGCAGGAGCTTTCTTTAGTATGGAGTTGATTCTTGCGCATACGTATTGCACGTAAGGCCCAGTGTCACCTTCAAATTTTATGGAGGCCTGCGGGTCGAACAGTATTGTTGTTTTCGGGTTAAACTTAAGGAGCATGAATTTTAGAGCCCCCTGAGCTATTATTTCGGACCTTTCTTCTATGTCTTCTGGTATGTTGTCTTCGCTTCTTTCTAATGTTGCACTTTTTGCCAGCTCGTGCATGTCATCAAAAAGATTATCAGCATCAACAACTGTACCTTCTCTGCTTTTCATTTTTCCTGATGGAAGGTTTATCATTCCATAGGCAAGGTGGTAGAGGTTGTCGGCCCATTTAAATCCAAGGAGTTTTATTATCGCAAAGAGTGTTTTGAAGTGATGTATCTGTTCATCTCCGACCACCCATATCTGATGATCCGGGTGGAAATCTTCATACTTTTTCAATGTTGTACCGATGTCTTGAGTGATGTAAACGCTGGTTTTGTCTGATCTTAGAAGAACTTTTTCCGTGAGTCCAAACGGTTTCAGGTCAGCAAAAATAGCGCCGTCTTCTCTTCTTTTGAAAATACCTTCTTTTTCTTCTTTAAGTACTATATCTTTTCCGAGTTTATAGGTTTCGCTTTCAAGATAAACTTTATCGAATTTTATACCCATCCGGCTGTAAGTTTTATCAAATCCTTCAAGTACCCATTCGTTCATCATTTTCCAGAGTTTTATTGTTTCTGGATCTTCGGCTTCCCACTTTCTCAATATCTCCTGCGCCTCTTTTCCCATCTCAGTGGAAGCGAATAAATCCTCGTCGGACTTGTCCGCGATATCGGAATTTGAATCTCTTAGAATTTTTAATTCTTTTCTTAGTTCGGAATCAAATTTTATGTAAAACTCACCAACCAGGTGGTCACCTTTTTTGCCCGTAGATTCCGGTGTTATGCCGCTACCAAACCTCTTATATGCAAGCATTGATTTGCATATATGTATGCCTCTGTCATTCACTAAATTTACTGCAGTTACGTCATTTCCAACTCTTCTTAATAAGGAGGCAAGAGACATTCCCAATGTGTTATTTCTCAGGTGTCCAAGGTGAAGCGGTTTGTTGGTGTTTGGCGCAGAATATTCTATCAGATAGTGTTTTTTTGCTTTTTCTGATACTTTTATAGTTGTGAGTATTTGTCCGGGATTTTCCAGTGTATCCCTGAATATAGCTTTAGTTTTAAATGTGAAGTTTACAAAAGCTTTAACTTTCTCAACTGAAAGTACGTCTGAATGCGAGTTTAAAAACTCAAGTACCGTTTGAGCTATTATTTCAGGGTTTGTTTTTAGAGCCTGTGCCAGACGAAAGCAATTGACAGTTAATTCTCCATTCATATTTGAAGGGCACACTTCAGGATGGATAGAAAAAGTATCACTTTCAACGGTATATTTTGATGCTAAAAAAACAGTTAAATCATTAATGGGTTTTAGATTCATAAATTTCTTAAATTTGGCTTTTAATTACGGTTGTTTCTTTTGTTTCGTCTACGACTATAGAATAGTCTCCGAAAGCAGCTGGTACAAGACAGCTTCTTCCTTTTTTAACTTCTACTAAATTATCTCTCTTCCCGACACAGATATTGTCGGTTATTGCGGTTAGGATGTGAAAGTTTCCAGCAGCTTTGTCATCCCATTTTGTTGCCAATTTCAGATCATCTACTTGGAAGAATGGGCAGTTATTTATGATAGGATATTTTCTGTTATGTCCAGCAGCTCCGCTGACTCCTGTTATTTTAGAGGAGACACGCTTAGCGAAATGGATTGATTCAAGTGCATTTTTTATATGCAATTCTCTAGGCTTGCCGTCTGCGTCGACTCTGCTCCAGTCGCTAATTCGATATGTTGTATCTGAATTTTGCTGAATTTCCAGAAGCAGATTTCCCTCTCCAATGGCGTGAACAGTGCCGGAGGTTATGAAATATGCATCTCCCGGGACGGACTTATATGCCTGAAGGTACTTTTCTATGTCAAGAGAATTGTAGCTATCCATGAAGTTTCTTTTTGTAGCTTTGCTATTAATCCCTACAAAAATCTTAGCATCTTTTTTTGAAGCTATGACATACCACATTTCATTTTTTGGTTCTGCTCCAATTATTTTTTTGCAGGCCGCTTCATCCGGATGTACTTGAAGAGATAATCGTTGCCCAGCATCTATTATTTTTACCAGTAATGGGAACCTTTTATTTACGTTTTTTTGTCCTACAAGGTCGCTTCCATATGTTTCTATAAGAGTCCTTAAACTTTTTCCCGCAAGCGATCCACTTTCTACCACACTGACATCTTTGTCCCTGTCAACTATTTCCCATGCTTCACCTATGGGGAGTTCAGGTTTATGTAATTTTCTGTGAAGGTAAGAGTTAAGCATATCCCCGCCCCAAATTACGCTCTTATATATCGGCTTGAACAGCAAAGGATAAAGATTTTCTTGTTCCATCTTAATCATAATACTTCTCCTTCATGTAAAAATACATTATTTCTATAGATAGAACCTCTTCAATAAAGCATTAAATAATTGAAAAGATACCGTATAGGAATAAAAAAACAATAAATTATAGTCAGGGTAGGGGCTCTGAAAACAAGCTATTTTTTACATAAATATTGCTACTAAAACCACTCATTGTAAAGATGCCAAAATCTATAATTGCCATTATAGACATGTGGTGTGTACCGGTAAAGAGCGGCCGTAGCACGGTTGTCAATATATACATATTGCTCTCTGGGAGCATTGTGATGATTAGGATATGTGTTATGAACTCGAATTGTATCGCCAACTTGATACCCAGTCTTTTTGTTTTCTTCTGCACGTTCATAGTTGAACCTAAGCTGCCAAGCGGCGTGTTCAACTTGTCTTGTGAACCCTCTGTATTCTTCCTCTGGAGGGAGATTATCTGAACGGCCATATCCCATAGCCCAATCAAGAGAGTATTTGGAATAAACTGCTCGTGTGATAAGGCCCTGTTCTTTTTGCATAGTTACTAAAATCACTTTTGGATTAACCGTGCCGGTTGAAGTAGTTATGTCTATTGCTCTACAGCATATACATGTACCAGAAGCATGTCCATACCCGTGCGATGAATCATAAATTATCTGGGCCGCCGATCTTCCAGCTTCTGAATAATCCTTGAGTATTCCTCCCATACCCTCCAAAAAACATTGAATGTCATCGACGCTCATGTCGTTGATATTTATAAAAGCATCGTCAGAAATAAGATTGTTAGGGTTAAAATCAGCAGCATTGACCTTTTCCCAGCCAGCCATTGATATAAGACAAAAAATACAAATTAGTACTATTCTTTTGTACACACTAACCTCATTATAGAACTATGAACTATTTCAATATCACACCATAACTTCTAAGGATACTGTTTTCAAAAGGCAAGTACAACTGATATTATAAAATAGAAAGTTTTTTATCTGCAGTTATTTATTCGTACCAATCGGAGTTATGGCGTTATTGAACTAATTACTCAGCTAACCTATAATTCAAATTATTACTCTTGAATGTAGCAAATTAACAGAGACTAAAAAAACTGTTTAAAAAGGGCCGTATATAGATGATAATAACTGATCTATTTATTGCAGGTATAGAAGCTGTAATAGCGTATGCATCTGCTCATGTGCTAACGTGTCTCGTTCCAGCATTTTTCATTGCAGGGGCTATGTCTGCTCTGCTTCCCAAAGAAAAGATTACGTATTACCTTGGTCAAAAAGTCCCCAAGTATAAGGCATATCCGTTATCTGTTATAGCAGGTCTGCTTCTGGCCGTATGTTCTTGCACAATCCTGCCCTTGTTTGCAGGGATAAAAAAGAAGGGTGCAGGCATCGGTCCTGCTTTAGCTTTCTTATATACCGCTCCTGCGACTAATATAATGGCTATTCTTTTTACAGGAAGTGTGTTAGGATGGGAACTTGCTCTTGCCAGAATCATATTGTCCGTTACTTTTGCAATTCTAATTGGAATAATAATATCTATAATATTTAAAAAAGAAGATATCGAAGAAGAGAAAAAAGCACTCCCTGCAGTTGTCAGTATTGAACTCAAGGATACGAAAAAGTTACATTTCTTTCAGAAGCACAGGCTAATTTTGTTTTTCATTACACTCATATCCATTCTTATCGTAGGAACAAGGGTAAATGGGTATTTAATGTATATTAGCATATTAGGGTTGATAATTATCTTGGCAATCTTAACAAAATTATTCTTTACAAAAGAAGAAACCAAGGCATGGCTTTCTGAAACATGGATTTTCTCTAAGAAAATATTTCCACTACTTTTAGGCGGTATTTTTGTTGCAGGAGTCTTAACAGCGCTTCTACCTCAAAATTTTCTTGCAACGTTTATGGGTAAGAACACACTGTCTGCCAACCTTGTTGCTGTCTTGTTTGGAGTATTCATGTATTTCCCAACTTTGGTAGAAGTACCTATGGCAAAAATGTTTTTAGGTCTTGGAATGGCTAAAGGTCCTCTATTAGCATATTTGCTTGCAGATCCTGTTATCTCCTTAGCAAGTATTCTTGTTGTTAGAAAATTTATAGGGAACAAAAGAACGTTTGTATATATCGTTTTAATCATAGTGTTCACGACCATTTCAGGATTGATATACGGCGCAATAGCCCGGTGATAGGCGAAAATGATAATTTATATAAAATAGGAGACATGAGCTATGAAAAAGATTCAGATTTTGGGAACAGGTTGTCCTAAATGTAAAAAGCTTGCAGCGACGGCAGAAACAGCGGCAAAAGAGCTTGGAATAAGTTACAAAATGGAAAAGGTAACCGACATAACTAAAATAGTGCAGTTCGGTGTTATGATGACTCCAGCTCTGGCTGTTGACGGTGAAGTCAAATTAGTTGGAAAAATACCCGGCATAGAAGAAATGAAAAAAATCCTGGCTGAAAAGTAATCACATTTATCAACAGACAGACAAAAATGGAGCTTTCTATCAATGAAAATTAAGAGAATAATAGCTTCGATATTAATAGCTTTTGTAATTATCAGCATCGCCGTTGTAATTATTAAAGAGAGTAGGCAAAAGCAGCAAAAAAACACAGTTGCTGCTATTCCCAAAATAACTGCGTCAGAAAGCAAAATTTCCCAAAACAAGAAGGAAGGAAGTTATCTTATTGTTTATTATTTTCACGGGAATATGCGGTGTAGAAACTGTATAGCGTTTGAACAATATACGAAGGCCGCGCTAGATGAGTTTTTTGCCGAAAAAATGAAGGAAGGAAAATTGATATACAAAGTGGTGAATGTTGAAGATACTGAAAACGAACATTTTATAAGAGATTACAGGCTCACAACAAAATCTGTAGTTTTGGTACAACTTGCTGCCGGCAAAGAAGTAAAATGGAAAAACCTAGATGAGATCTGGAAGTTAGTCGCTAATAAAGAACAGTTTATTAATTATATAAAATCAGAAATAAACTCGATGGCAATGTAACTATGTATATAGATTTCAGTTTGGCTGTCATATATGCTTTCTGGTTTGGAATACTTACGGCAATAAGCCCGTGTCCTATGGCGACAAATATAGCTGCTATTTCTTTTGTCAGCAGGAAAATTGACAACCCATTAAAAGTTCTGTTTGAAGGAGTGTTATACACGGCAGGTAGAGCAATTGCTTATACAGCTCTTGGGGTGTTAATTGCGTTCAGCCTATTAAATACTCCATACTTAGCTTTCTTTTTGCAAAAGTATATGAATATGTTTTTAGGCCCGCTGTTGATAATAGTCGGGATGGTTCTGCTTGAACTTATATCGATAAATCCTTTTGGTGGGGAATTAACCCAAAAGCTTCATGAGAAATTCAAGTTAATGGGAAGTCTTGGAACCTTTTTATTAGGGATGTTATTTGCCTTGTCATTCTGTCCAACCTCCGCGGCTCTGTTTTTTGGAAGCTTGCTTCCGCTGACAGTAAAATTTAATTCTTCTATAGCATTGCCTTTGGTTTATGGAATTGCTACAGGATTGCCGGTTCTGATTTTTGCCGGAGTAATAGCTGTTGGGGTAAATAAACTTGCGCGAATCTATGAAAAGGTTACATCATTCGAACGCAAAGCCCGCCTGTTTACCGGAATTGTGTTTATTGCAGTAGGGGTTTACTATACGCTCACTATCATATTCGGGGTTAATTTCTATCAATGAACACAGGAAAACCAAAAATACTTTTTTTATGTACTGGCAACTCATGCAGGAGTCAGATGGCTGAAGGTTGGATGCGCCATTTCAGGAATGAGGAATTTGAGCCATATTCTGCCGGAATAGAGAAGCATGGACTTAATCCTTATGCCGTTCAGGTAATGAAGGAAGCAGGGGTCGATATATCAAAACATTATTCAAAAACACTGGATGAATTTGGAAATATGGATTTTGATTATGTTATTGCGCTCTGCGGGCATGCGAACGAGAGTTGTCCCATGTTTCCTGACAAAACTAAAGTTATTCATGTCGGATTTGATGATCCACCAAAATTGGCAAAGAAAGCAAAAACAGAGGAAGAAAAACTTAATTGTTATCGAAAGATCAGAGATGAAATTAGAATATTTGTAGAAGGATTTCTTTATAATATTAAAAATAATAATGAATAGGAATATGATAATGAAAGTAATACAACAGGATGAAATAAGAAAAAATGTTAGAGAAAGGTATTCTGAAATAGCCAAGTCAAAATCTTCATGTTGCAGCAGCAAAGAAAAATCAGCAAAACTTGGATATACAGATAAGGAACTTTCTTCAGTTCCAGATGGCAGCAATATGGGGCTTGGATGCGGGAATCCTTCGGCGATTGCTTCTTTGAAAAAGGGAGATGTGGTTCTCGATCTTGGCAGCGGGGGCGGTTTTGACTGCTTTCTTGCTTCAAAACAGGTTGGGAATTCTGGAAAAGTAATCGGTATTGACATGACTCCTGATATGGTTTCAAAAGCTAGAAATAATGCGGTAAGCGGCAACTACCATAATGTTGAATTCAGGCTTGGAGAGATAGAATATCTGCCTGTTGCTGATAATTCTATCGATGTCATTATATCCAATTGTGTAATAAATCTTTCTCCGGATAAACAACAGGTTTACAATGAAGCTTTCCGTGTATTGAAAAAGGGCGGAAGGATTGTCGTTTCGGATGTCGTAGCATTACATGAACTTCCAGAAGAATTCAAGAAAAACCTTGAAGCATATTCCGGCTGTCTTTCGGGAGCTGCTACCGTTTCTGAAAATAAACAGATACTGAAAAATGCAGGGTTTTCCAAAGTTGACATCGAACTCAAGGAAGAAAGTAAAGAATTCATAAAAGAGTGGTTCCCTGGCTCAGGTGCGGAAAATTATATAGTTTCTTCTATTATTACTGCTATAAAATAAGAGAGAATTACCATAGAAGAATAAAAGAGAAGTGAAGGATCCAAAAAGCGTAACTCAGGCGCAAAGTCATGCGGTTTAGCATGGTCCCGCCTGAGTGAAGATAAGACAGCCACAGTCTGGACGACTGTGGAACATTAACAATAAGAAAGGAATATTGATTATGACATCAGTCGCGAAAAAGTTATCGTTTTTGGACAGATATTTGACGCTATGGATTTTTTTGGCGATGTTTGCGGGAGTAGGGGGCGGTTACTTGTTTCCGAATATAGCAGCATTTTGGGGCCATTTTCAGTGCGGCACGACCAATATTCCTATAGCTGTTGGATTGATTCTGATGATGTATCCGCCATTAGCTAAAGTTAAATATGAAGAACTTGGCGATGTTTTTAAAAACTGGAAAATCCTCCTGCTTTCTCTTGTTCAAAATTGGATTATCGGTCCAATACTAATGTTTTTTCTTGCCATATTGTTTCTTGGCGGTTATCCGGAATATATGGCAGGGCTTATTATGATCGGGCTTACCAGATGTATAGCTATGGTAATAGTCTGGAACGATCTTGCGGGAGGCGACACAGAGTATGCGGCAGGACTAGTCGCTTTCAATTCAATATTTCAGGTTCTGTTTTTTAGCTTTTATGCATTTGTTTTTATAACTGTTCTTCCGCCAATCTTTGGTTTTAAGGGCAACATAGTTGACATAAGCATAAAACAGATAGCCGAAAGCGTGTTTATCTATCTGGGAATACCTTTTATTGCCGGAATGACAACTCGTTTTTCCCTGATTAAACTGAAAGGAACAGAATGGTACCAGAATAAGTTTGTACCGAAGATAAGTCCGATTACACTTATCGCTCTTTTATTTGCGATTGTGGTTATGTTCAGTTTGAAGGGGAATTATATAGTAACGATTCCCCTTGATGTTGTTCGCATAGCAATACCTCTACTCATATATTTTATCGTCATGTTTCTTGTGAGTTTTTATCTCAGCAGAAAAGCCGGAGCGAATTATCCAAAATCGGCGACCTTGTCATTTACCGCTGCCAGTAACAATTTTGAACTGGCTATCGCTGTAGCTGTGGCTGTTTTTGGGATTAACTCAGGTGCGGCGTTTGCAGCCGTAATAGGTCCGCTAGTCGAAGTTCCTGTCCTTATAAGTCTTGTGAATGTATCTTTGTATTTCAAACGGAAATATTTTTCCTCCGAACCATTTTAATTCAATAAAAACAGAGGTGAGTTTAATGGTATGAACAAAAATAAAGGATTCAATGTTGTTGAAAAAGAAGTTAAATACGCCGGGAAATGGCTTAATTTTGAAGAAATAACCTATAGCGATTCTTGTGGGCATACAAGGCACTGGGAGAATGTGAGACGCACAACAAAAGGAGGCGCAGTCATAATAATAGCCAAGATGTTACATAGCGAAAAAATAGTCCTAATACGGCAATTCAGGCCGCCAATAAACAATTATATAATGGAGTTTCCTGCCGGACTGGTTGACGAGAACGAATCTTTTGAAAATGCGGCAATAAGAGAGCTCAAAGAGGAGACAGGATATGTCGGGAAAATAAAAAAAGTCATTCCGCCGATTCATAGTTCTCCCGGAATGACCAATGAATCAGTAGCCGTAGCCATTGTTGAAATAGATGAAGAGTTGATGGAAAACAAAAATCCCTCTGTTGCTCATGAATCTACTGAAGATATTCAAGTTTTCCCAATCGAACAGGGTAAAATTGCGGCGTTTTTAAAAGAGCGAAGCGATACAGGCGATAACATTGACGCAAAATTGATGAGTTTTTCAATAGGTTTGGGATTTTGATGTAAACACTATCTATGGTCTGCTGGCTCTAGTCTGCAGTCTATGATCTGTAGTCTATATGCCTGAATGTGTTTACTTTGTTTACATATTTGGTTGCCTCAATGAAAATCTAAGGTTATATTCCTAAATTCGTACTAAATTTGAATTTTACAGGAGAGAATAATGAGCAAGAAGAATGAAGCATTTAAATCCGTAGATACCCTATCAAAAGAATTGGATGTGGTTGATAATTTCGTATTAAAATACTGGAAGAAATATGTAGTAGCTGCAGTAATAATTCTTGTTGCCATAACAGCCTTTCTTGTTTTTTCTAAAAAAAGCAGCAGCAATGGGACTACAAGTTCCAATGAAATACTTGCAGCTTCTACGACTCAACAGTTAAAAGATGTAATAAGAAAATATTCAAAACATCCAATCACTGAGTATGCAAAGCTCAAACTGGCCTCAATGCTTACTGGATCAAAGGATTATTCAGGGGCAGCAAATATTTATAATGAACTTATAAGTTCGGGCAGCAGTAGTTATGCAATGTGTGCTGCCAGGCTTGATATGGCTTATCTTCTAGAAATACAGGGTAAAACCAATGAAGCAGTTAACATGTTTTCACAGATTTCTGATGACAGCTCTCTGCCTATAATCATCAGAGGAGAAGCCGAATACTCCGCCGGAAGGATATATTTTGGACTAGGGAATAAGGACATGGCATCAAAATACTTAAAGAGATGCGCCAATGTTGAAAGGAAAGAGTGCCTAGGGTGGCCGGAAATGGCTCAGGGCCTTCTTAATAGAATAAACTAACTTATCGAAAAGTGTCTCAGCCTTCAAGAAAACAATTTACCAAAAACATTGAAAAGCTTGTACGGTCATTATACCAAAAAAAGTATCGGCTTGAACATAAGATGTGCATTTGCGAAGGGGTGCGCGCATGCAAAGAACTTTATACCTTAAGGCCGAATCTTATTGAGTTTGGTATCGCAACGAATGAAATTGATGTTTCTTTGTTTGAAAGCGTAAGTTTTTTTGTAATTGAAAAACACATTTTTGAAAAACTCTCGGCGACGGTAAATACGCAAGGTATTATATTAATATCCAAAATTCCGGAATGCCCCGTCCATGAACAAGCGGAATCACCATTTGCTCTTGTTTTAGACAGTCTTAGCGATCCTGGAAACTTCGGAACAATCCTCAGGACATGTGCTTCGGCAGGATTGAAGGATGTATGGTATTCAGCTGATTCTGTCGATCCATATTCTGAAAAGACTATAAGATCGGCGCTTTCTTCTCAATTCGCGTTAAACATGCACAGATACGAAGATATTAATTCTCTCATCCTTAAACTCAGATCCTTTGGGTATGATAAAGTATTCAGAACAGAACCAGCGGAAGGCAAAAGCTGCTTTTGCGAAGAAAAACTATTTGATAAAAGTGTTATAATCTTCGGAAATGAAGCTAACGGCATAAAGGAAGTAGATTCTTCTATTCCCATAAACATCCCGATGCCGGGAAAATTCGAATCATTGAATGTAGCGCAGGCTGTTACCGTTATTTTGTTCGAAGCCGTCCGTCGAAGAGTTTTCGGGTAAACACATATAATTGCTAGATAAGAATCATATATTCTTAATTGAGAAGAAGAACATGAGTGCAATAACTAGTAAAAATATTTTTATGAGTTCCCTGCTTGTACTTGGGAATGTACTTGGAGTAGGAGTTTTAGCGCTGCCTATAGCTGCTGGACTAGGAGGGTTCATTCCTGCCGTAATCGGGATATTTGGGGTATGGCTTATTATGCTGTTTTCTGCCTGGTTAATAGTCTACAGAATGGAAGGAAGCCAACACCATGACATGCCGTCATTTTACAAAAGAGAACTCGGGGTATCCGCCAAATGGCTGGCAATTGCTTGTAATCTCATAATCCTATACGGGGTGCTTGTGGCTTATGTCAGCGGAATATCCACAATGGTCTCTTCACTATTCACAGTTCTTGCTTCGCATAAACACATAATTATGTTTATTTATTTTTGCATAGGAGTAAGCCTAATCGCGTTTGGCATCAAAATATTGAAAAAAAGCATATTGTTCGTAATTTCTGTAATATGGATAAGCTTCTTCATTATGATAGCAACAAGCTTTGGGCATTTTCACGGCAGCTACTTGGCTTATTCTTCCTGGGAATGCCTCCCTGCTTGTCTGCCTTTGGCTATATCAGCCTTTCACTTCCATAATATAATACCGACAGTGTCAAAGAGCCTAGATTTTGATAAAAAAGCTACATGCAAAGCTATATTGGTCGGAGTAACAATGGGATTAATAATAAATTTAACCTGGATTATAGTTGCACTTGCAACTATACCTGAAACAGGAAAAGGAATAGATACAATAGTCTTTGCAAATGTACACAGCCTTACGGCCAATGTACCTCTTTCTCATATTCTTCATAATAAAGTTTTCACGGTGTTCGGTCTGATTTTTGGAATTTTTGCGGTTACTTCATCTTTTATGACCAATGGCGCAGGCTTGTGGGGATATATAGATGACCTGCTCTTTACTTACTTCAAAAAGAATAATCCGGTTTTAGTGGCAGCGGTATCTTTTCTTCCAGTTATTATCGTCGCATTTGTGTATCCGGCAATTTTTCTTACAGCCCTTTCCATAGTTGGAGGCATTGGAGAAGACATACTATTCGGAATATTACCATCTATAATTATACTCAAGATATCGAAAAACTATCCTAAATACAGTAAAATACTGAACCTTGTCGGCATATATATGCTAGTCGTATCGGCTTTTATTTTGATTTATGTAATATATCAGAAATTAATCAGCTCTCGCTGATGTAGAGCTAATCTTTGAATTTTAAACAGTTGCACTTGACTTTTGAAGGCGCGAAATATAATTTCTTTTCATAACTACGGAATCAAAAACAAACGTAAAAAATCAATTCAAAAAAAGAAGGAATCATTATGAAAACAAAAATGTCACTTTTGCCTATTATCTTACTAATAATAGGAAGTTCTTTTTCGTCTTTCGCAAAGTTTCAAGTTATTAAAGATGATGACACTACTTATGAGTTTTCATATCTTAATGATGTTGGTGAATCAGATAGTTATCGTGTCGATCATAAAGGCAGTAGTTTAGTTTTTTCATCAAAAGCTTTAAAAAAATTAGCTATGCTAGCTAAAATGCTTAGCGAAGAAAATATGTACGATACAACAAATGAAATTGCTGCTTATTCTTTTGCAAAAAAAGAGTGCTCCAAAACTACTATTGTTGCTGACATTGTTTTACCTGAACGCGATAGAATTTTGTTCAAATCATACGGACTGTTCTCGGCTCCTGAATTCGTATGTTTATCTGAATACTTATCTGTATTAGTTCCATCGCTAAGAAAATATATTGCTATTAATGAGAATGGTAATCAGTATTACAAGTATGATTCTCAAAAACAAGAATTTGTTAAGGGCGGTAATGACAAGTGTAAATTGGTTTACAAATTTTATGACTTACCTACCAGCGAAAAATTAAAATCTATAGAGAAGCGCATTTTAGCAGGTGAGGGAGTTAAGCAAGAGTTAGTTCATATAGAACAAAGCGAATGTAAGATGCTCGAATACAATAATGTTGCCGGGGAGTACTTTAAAGTTGGGGCTGGCCCTCTTACAGGTAAGTTTTTAAAAGATATTAATGAAGCAGAATTAAGGGCTCGGATAATGGAAAGTGGTGGACAGTTATTGTTGGAGGATCCTTGGGATCTGATAGTTCATGATTGTCGCTGTTACGAGTCAGGAGCATATGAAAATCGGGTTCAAAAATTATGCGAAGATCAAGGATTTAATTTTCATAGTTTTCATATACACTTACATCCTAATATGTTGTTAGGGTGTTTTGATGGGTCGGTAACTTTATCACAGTGCAAAACGTGCGCATTGAGGATGATAGACCCTTCTTTAAACGATCTTAAATATTATAAAGAAAATGGTTTTGAGTGGTTCATGATTTTTGCGTTTGCTGATCCTAATAACGACGATCGCATGGTTGCCAGGATTATAAATATAAATGAACTTCTAGAAATGTTAGATCCTGTTGCCGGTATGCTAAATAGGTTATACGAGATGCAGGAAAACCAAGAACATAAAAAAGAAGAAGAATTTTCCCAAGCTAAAAAACAGTTAACTGAAACTACTGAGAAATTATTAAAACAAGGATATAGTCGTGCATTGATATTTAGAGTGTTGTCTGCATATGGCAAGATCAATCCGAAGATTGATCCAAAACACGTATCTAACTGGTGTGGCGTCGGAAAATTATAACCACGTCGTATCACACTCATCAGCTAAGCCTACTTAGAGGATGGATGTGGTATCCTTATAAGTAGGGGCTTTTAAGATGCAACGTATCTCCCTAATAATCATCTGCCGTTTACTTTTTCAAATGATAGCTTATCATTTTGGAAAAGTAAAAAATTAGTTTCGATACACTCATAATATTACCTATTTTCAAAGGGTGAAATCTGCAAATATTTTTTCCTTCATTTTTTTAACGTGAGTTCGATGACAAAAAAATAAGAGCAATTATGATTAATTTTCATATAGAAGGATACAGGGATTTCAAGAGTTATTATAAGCGACATGTCTGCAATGTATTAAAATGGGCGTTTCCTAGGTTGGTCAGCTACAACAGATTCGTTGAACTGGAGAAAAACGTAATGGTTTCGCTGGTATCATTTTTATATTCAATGAGAGGAACAGAAACTGGTATTTATTTCGTAGATCCAACAGACCTGGAAGTTTGTCATATCAAAAGAGCCAAGGTGAATACGAGTCAAAATATAAACTAAAGTAAATCTTTCTAAATAGAGGAGAAATAAAAAATGTTTAAGCATGTGAAAAAGGCACCGGCGGATCCGATATTTGGATTAAACGAAGCGTTTAAAAATGAAACATCACCAAATAAGATAAATCTTGTAGTAGGTGTATACAAAAATGAGGATGGAGATACTCCAATTCTTGAGTGCGTTAAAAAAGCAGAAAAGATTCTTTTGGAAAAAGAAAAAACAAAAAGCTATCTAAGCATTCAGGGCACCGAAGAGTATACAAATACAGTAAAAGAACTGATATTGGGAAAAGGGAGCTCTGTACTCGCAGCAAATAGAGCCGCAACAGTTCAATCTCCTGGCGGCACAGGTGCGTTGAGAATCGCTGCTGATTTTATCCACAAATTCTTGCCAAAATCAAAAATATGGCTGAGCGATCCGACATGGGAAAATCATAGGCAGGTATTTAATTCGGCAGGAATCGAAACTGCTTTTTATCCTTATTACAATGCAAAAACAAAATGGCTCTATTTTGACGGGCTGATTGAAACTCTTTTAAAAATCCCATCCAGAGATGTAGTCCTCTTTCATGCTTGCTGCCACAACCCGACAGGCGTTGATATCAGCAAGGATCAATGGGAAGTTATAGCAAAAATAGCCTTTGAGAGAGGATTTCTTGTCCTTTTCGATTTTGCCTATCAGGGGTTTGGAAACGGGCTTGATGAAGAGACCGTTGCAATAAGATTATTTGCGGATAAAATAAAAAACTTCATGATATCTAATTCATTTTCCAAGAATTTTGGTCTTTATAATGAAAGAGTTGGAGCTCTTACAGTTGTTACAGAAAACTCCGATGAGGCTGAAAAAGTTTTATCCCAGCTCAAAATATGTATAAGAGTCAATTATTCCAATCCTCCCGGACATGGCTCTTCTATCGTCACTACCATAATTTCCAACACGGAACTCAAAAAACTCTGGATGGACGAACTCAAAGAAATGCGCGACAGAATCCATGATTACAGACAAAAACTGGTAAATACATTAAAAGAAAAAGGGGTAAAACAAAACTTCGACTTTATCATGAAGCAACGTGGTATGTTTTCTTATACAGGGTTAACTCCTGAGCAGGTTAATAAGCTGAGAGAAAAATATGCATTATACATGGTCAGTACCGGTAGAATAAATCTAGCCGGAATTAACGCTAAAAATATCGACAAAATAGCACAGGCTATATCCGAAGTAATTAAAATTAGAGTGTCTGTTTTATAATGCCGCAAAAATCAAAAACCGCCAGACGAAAGGTGAAATTTTTCTACTCGCTTAAAGATATAGAAGAAAATTTGTGCGTCAAGATCCCGAAAGATCTTTATGCGGTAGAAAAAGAATATCCTGTTCTCGTTTCGGAATATTATTTAAACCTTATTAATAAAAATAATATTCCTGACGACCCGATATGGAAGCAATGTATCCCAGATATCAGCGAATTAAGCGATAGTACTTCTGATGAAGATCCTCAGTGTGAAAAAAAGTATATCTCGGTCCCGAAACTCATTCACAGGTATAAAGACAGAGCATTGCTTTTGGTTACAACAAGATGTACGACCCAGTGCAGATTCTGTTTTAGAAAAAGATATTGGAAACAAGGCACAGCCCGCCAGGATATAAGTGATAACGAACTAAAAAATGCTATTAACTACCTGAAGACTCACCCTGAAATAAAAGAGGTTCTTCTATCCGGCGGAGACCCACTTATTTTATCAAACAGCAAGCTCGACTACATACTCAATGCCGTTTGCTCCACAGGAACCATAGAAGTAGTAAGAATCGCTTCAAGAGTACCGGTTACCAACCCAGCGCGAATCAATGATGGCTTTGTAAAAATGCTTTCAAAGTATGACGGGGTGTGGGTTGTAACTCACTTCAACCATCCAAATGAAGTAACTCACGAATCTATGGATGCCTGTAAAAAGATAATTTCAGCAGGCATTCCAGTTCTAAACCAAACTGTTCTATTAAAAGGAATAAATGATAATCCAGAGGTTCTTGAAAAGCTTTTTAGAAGTTTAATAAAAAACAAAATCAAACCGCATTATCTTTTTCATGTGGACCCTGTGAAAGGGGTAAAACATTTTGCAACAGGTATAGAAAAAGGATTGGAAATTTTGAGATATTTCAGAAAGAATCTTTCATCCGTTGCAACTCCTCATTTCTCAATTGATTTGCCGGAAGGGGGAGGGAAAGTTTCGTTGCAGGCATCATACTCAAAAGACGGCATTTCATTTGAATCTGTAGATGAAAAAGGAATAATAACTTATTATCCTGAACTAAAGTAACCCACGTCTATTTTACTCCCTCGATACGATTCGGAAACCAAATCACTCGGGGAACTATTCTGGGTTTGTGATTGTTCTTTGAGTGTCACGAATAAATTCCGTTGCGGAATTTACGAGGGACTTATCGAGAAGAACATATGGGCTTACCTTGTGATATACTTTGCTGAACTCTTACCAAGTAAACAAAAACAGACTGTCTACACCACAATTACTTAAAGATTCCTTAATAATTCACAAGCATTTATTGTGCAAATACATATAATATATGATATATTATATTTAGTGTAAGAAATTACACTGCATGGCCCTAAAAGATTTGCACTTTAGAGGAATTATAATGTGCCAATTTAGACATAACCAGGAAGAATTCGAAAACTTCATACTACCGTTTGGAGGAAAACTCAAGAGCAGTAACAGGTGGGTAAAGGCGATACCATGGCAAGAGTTTGAAGATAGTTATTGTGACCATTTCTCAAAGTCTACTAAAAGAGGACCAAGGGCTCTGACCTTGCGTGTAGCTTT
>JAJXWI010000050.1 GCA_021781705.1 bacterium
CCTTACTACGCTCTATTTTTATTCTCATTGTATAACCTGTTGGGTTAGTCTTATATTGTTTTATGTTGCAATACTCAATATACTGCCTATCAATAGGTTATGCAATATTTATACTATTTTTTTCACAATTTCTTCACGGTTTCAGGAAATAGTTAACCTTGAAAGCTAACCCAAGTTTACCCCGCCCCTTAGAGTAAACTTGTGCTAATGGGTAAGTATAAGGCACAGATGGCAGGTTTTATATGTGGTTTACTATGTACTACTTTTATTATTCCAATATTGATTTCTAATCTTGTTACTTGCGTTATTTTAGGTGTTAATCTCTATATAGTTTGATGCTTGGAACCATTCTTTAATTCTTAATTTAGCTTCATCTGAAAGTGGAGAAAGGCAAATTACTGCCAAATTGATTTTTGCCCTTGAACAAACAACATAAAATAAATTGCTTGTTTTATTATGTCTCTGTTCATTGGCAAGGTTATTTGAGAAGTAATCATCGAAGTTGTAGTTCTGTTTCCAAGAATTATCATCTACAATAACCAATACGTTATTGAATTCGTCACCTTTTGTGTTGTGCTTTGTACTGAATGGGGTGTTGTCTTGCAGTACTTGATAAAATCGTATAAATTGAGAATAATCAATGTTCATTAGTTTTTCATAGAAGTCCTTTTTTTCTTTATCTTCTAAGTCATACTTTTTTATCTTTTCTGTAAATACCAAAATGTTATTATTGGCAACGAATTCAATAACGTCCTTTATTTTCTTGGTTTTTCTTATTTCAACAAAATTATTCAATAGGCCTTTAAGCTTCTTTGTGGAGTCAAATGATCGCATTTCAAATGAAATGTTTTTCAATAATTGTTGAATTCTTTTTTCACTAAACAGGATGGCTAATTCTTCTATATCAATCAAGTAATCTGTGTACGGGCTTAATCCCCTATTGTCTTTGTTTCTTATAAGTACGTCCTGGTTCTTTGAGTGTATTTGATATAATTCTTCGTATCCATTTTCTTTAGCAATCAATCTGTGCGTTAAATAGAGTATCTTTACGTCATCAACAGAATACAGCTTCCACTTATCCTTCAAGTGCTGCTCGATGAATAGTTTTGCGCTGAAGTTAGTTGTATCTGATTTGTGGAAGAAAAGTATTTTTCCTCTTCGAGTGTTTGTGGGTGGTTGATATTGTTGGATATCACTTCGTATTTTATTAAGTAATTCTATTACATCTTTGGAAGAGCGATAATTTTCGGTCTTTTGTATTAACTTCAACTTATGCTCTGCAGGAATTTCTCCAATCCCTGTATCATAAATTTGTTGCCGTTTATCTCCAAAGAAGCCTAATGTAAAATCTTGTTTTTCTTTTAAGTAATTAAGCAGGATAGCAACGGTTTCTTTCTGTGTATCTTGGTATTCGTCAACAAAGATTATCGGGTAAGTATCGGTAATGATTTTTCTAATCTTCGGGTAGCTTGAGAATATTTTTTCAGCAATTACAATAAGGGCATCGTGGCTGAATTTACCTTCTTTATAGTTCGAAAAATTGTCGTAATTAATCTTTATTGTTTTTGAATTTAAGCTGTTGATTGCTTCTTTGTATCTTGTTATATTTGATTCCGACTTTTCTCTTTCTTTCACAGCCCTTAGGGTAAGGGTGTTAAGTGTCTCTTGTTCTTTTGCAAGTTTTTCTTCTAGTAGTTCTAGAAATTTGACTTTTAGCTCCGATTGAAACCTTTTAATACACTTCCAAAGGAAATCATGAATTGTACTAACATTGATAAGTTCGTTGTGTTCTGTTCTCTCAATAATCTCGTCTTTGGCGATGTTTGTATAAGTGATACAGACAATTTTCTGTCCATTCTTCTTTAATTCTTTGCTCTTAGTCTCTAAGATATAATTCAAAGCCTGTACTAATGTCCAAGTTTTGCCACTTCCTGCTCCAGCGTCCAAGACAAAGCTTTTTTTATTTTTAATGCAATCAAATACCTGCTCTTCTTCTACGCTAGCCATATTAATCCCTCTTTAATATACGTGGGGACAAGCCAGGCATCCTTGTTGATATTAAGCAGGTCGAAAGCAAATTCCGTTTTCTTTCTGTTTCTATCAATAAAATCTTGTATCTCGAACGATTTTGATTTTATCTCGCCACTATCTTTATAATCTTTCAATTGATACTTAATGCTTAACAATTTCCCCCTATTATTAAAAACATAGGCGTGATTGTCTATGATAAAGGCCTCCTCAAAGCTTCTTCCGCATTTTATTGGTGTCTTTTCTGTATTTATGTTGTTTTGATAAGTTACCTTAATCATCCCGTCGTCGCTTTCCTTTGAAACTGTTTCGTTCAAAAGTTCATCTATCTTTTCTTTGCCTGGCATCCAATCTTTTAAGGTAACATTGCTCGTTAAAAGGTTTTTACCGCTTTCTACTTCTGCCTTCGCAGTCGAATCAGGTTTTATAGAATCTATGTCGGTTATAATAAGAGTTTTTATACCTAGAAATTCTATAAGCTCCTGAAATTTATTTATGTATGCACCACCAATTTCTATGGATGAAATATATTGCTCTGACAGTTTGCAAGCCTTGCTTTCTATTTCAATCTTTTCAATAAAAACAGGCAAGAGAATTCTTTCAACCGTCCCTTCAAACAAAATAGCTTTATCAGCAAAAAACAAGTCACATTTACCCAATGTCAAATATTGCCTCAAGAATTCTTTTGCTTCTTTCTTTTTCTCAGTCTCTTCTTCTGATTCTTCCTCAGTTTTTTTCTCTGTCAATTTCTTATTAAACTCCATTAAGTCCTTAACAATAGCTGTGTTTGTATTCTGCAGTGTTGCGAAATATCGTATGCTTTCAAAATTGGATGCTGAAAGAATGTGGGGGGAATGAGTTGTTATTATAACTTGTGCATCTAGCTTTACATCTTTTAAGAAATTAATAATATTTTTTATAAAAACACTTTGCATCTGAGGGTGCATATGTGCTTCTGGTTCTTCAATAAAAATGAGGTTTAGATTTTTTTTTTTATCTTTGATTTCATTATAAAAACCGATTAGCTGAGCTATCATGCAAATAAGATTGCTATATCCTAATCCGTTATATTTTTCTGGAAGGCTTTTTCCATCATGGTTATAAAATAGTTTAACGTTGTTTGTGAACAATATTTCAGGATCGAGTTCCGATCTAAGCTCTACCTTTTCCTTTCCTATTCCTGGGAAACCGAAAGTGTTAAAGTATGTCACGAAGGGTGAAAAAAAATCCCTCAGCTTCCCATCAATATTGCCGCTTGCGGTTTCCAGTGCCTGCAAAAGCTCCTCTGATTTCTTTTCATCTGTCTCATTCTCATTTCTAAATTGAGCTTGAAATATTTTTGAAAGCTTTGAGCGCGACTCAGCATTGCCATCATCTAAAACCCTTTGAGCATCTATGAATTCTGTCTGAATCAATTTATTGAGCTCTGCACGGGAAATATTTTCCGCCTCTTCTGATTTCGAATATGGCCTGATATTAATCTTGTAATGATCATGATAATGCGATTTAATCTTGCTAAATAACGCTTCATCGGAATAAGAAAAAACCTTCAATGCTTCTTGTAAATTCTTAAGAAACACCTCCGTAGAATCGGGTGCATATTCGCACAATATTACAATCTCATCACTTTCTTCTAGGCTGGTAAACAAAGGCCGTATATTTGACCAGGTATCACTTTCGCTGTATTTTATTGTCAAAAATAATTGTATTTTAGGATTTTTTGTGTGAATTTCTAATATTTTCTGTTCTTTGTTATCAGGTGTTATTTCCTGATATAATTTATAGACTTCAATAAAATCACGATGGCTGGCTAAGGAAAAGTCCTCAAAATCAAAGGGAGGTTTTTTATTTGATTCCTTTAAAAAAATATTAAAAATAGAAGACAAAGAAGTTTTTCCTGAATTATTCTTCCCAACTATACATGTGGCATTCTCGTCAAACGTTATTATTACGTTATGTAGCAACCTGTAATTCTTTATCTCTGCCTTAATTAATTTCATGATTTCCCCCCTTTGTTTGACATTGAGATCTCATCTATTATCTTATTTTAGGATTTGATTATTTCTCCCATAACAATTCAATTTTGCGAATTCGAGCCATATTTCAATTCCTTCTTGTACCTAACAATATAATGCACGGATTTGATTTTAGTTTTAATATAGCAATACGATTATATCCTACTCGCTTACTTCTTCAATATAAACATGTTGACAATTTTTATTTTTGTCTATAATAGCACAATCTTTTCGGTGTTAATTTTAGTGCTTTCTTATTGATTGATGATCTGCTTTACCTTAATATAGAGCCTGTCCGCAAAGCCCGACAATCTACCGCTAGTTGCTGTATTTTGAGCCATCAGGTAGAATTGTATCACTGCAATCCGCTACTTTTTTGAGGTACTTTATGTCTACATTTTTTGCATCTTTCAAACTTGCTCCATTAAGATTTGTTTTGTACAAATTTACATGTTTGAGGTTAGCTCCATCCAGGATTGCATTACTGAGGTCTGCTTCCTGAAGGTTTGCAACCGAGAGATCAGCGCGAGCGAAGTTTGCATCTCTTGCATCCACATTAAAAAGATCTGCTCTTGAAAGTTTACCCTCAGTGAATTTAGTTCCAGTAAGTGTTGCATCGCTCAAGCCTACGTCTGATAAGTTAGCGCGTCTGAGGTCTGCATACCGGAAATCTGCATCATTGAGATCTGCTGACTGAAAATTCGCATAGCGAAGATCGGCTTCTCTCAAATCTTGTTTTGAAAGAACAGCCTGAGAAAAGCTTCCTTTCGGACATTTTTTTGTTTCTAACAACTTGTTCAAGTCAGCTTCATTGCATCCGAACGCGTATGGAGTACAGATTCCAAGAACGACAAATATGTTTAAAAAAGTTTTTTTCATAAGTTGATTTCCTTAACGAATATTTTTGAGAACTTCGCAGAGGAGTTCAAAAAAGTTTTTAACAGATTTTATATTTACTTGTTCATTAACTGAATGGGCGTCTTTTATCGTGGGACCGAAAGAGATCATATCCATTTTTGGATATTTTGCAGTTATTAACCCGCATTCTAGTCCTGCGTGCATGGCCGTGACTTTAGGTTCTTTATTGAAAAGTTCCTTATAAGAATCTTTCGTGACCTGGAGCAGTATGGAACTTACATTTGGTATCCAGCCTGGGTAAGCACCGGAGTAGACTACTTTTGCACCGGCAAGTTTAAATGCGGTTCCAACTATGTTGCCCGCGTAATCTCTGGCGCTATCAACAAGACTTCTTGCCAGGCACTTGATTTCTATAGTCGAATCGGTGGTATTTATCACTCCCAGGTTTGAAGATGTTTGCACTATATGAAGGTTATCATCCATTCTGAAAACCTCATTTGAACAGCAATTAAGTGCGCTTATAATTTTATATCCAGCTTCTTTGTTCAAAACATACGAAGGGATAGCTTCTTCGTTCATTGTTATAAGAAGATGCGGTGCGCTAAACTTATACTCTTTTTTTATTGTCACGCTGAAGTCACTCACTATATCTCTAAACTTTTTGTCATCTTCTTTTTTAACGAGCAAAACAACCTCAGCTTTTGACGGAATAACGTTTCTAAGTGTTCCTCCGTTAAATTCAGAGATATAAAAATCCATCTCGTTTTGGGTTGAAGAAAGAAGTCTTGCTATAATCTTAATGGAGTTTCCGCGGCCTTCATGGATGTTAATTCCTGAATGCCCCCCCTTTAAACCTGAAACCGTAATTCTGTACGAATTGTGATTCTGCGGAATTTCTGTTTTTTTGTACTCAAAAGTTGCCTCGACATTTACTCCGCCAGCGCAGCCAATGAAAATTTCACCATCCTCTTCAGAGTCGGTATTAATAAGATATTTTCCTTTGAGCAAGTCATTCTTCAAATAGTTTACTCCGTTCATACCATTTTCTTCGTCTACAGTAAAGAAGGCTTCTAACTGGCCATGCTCAATGTCTTTTGATTCAATTACAGCCATTATTGCGGCTGCACCGATTGCATTATCAGCGCCAAGCGTCGTTCCGTCTGCTTTTACAAAAGCTCCATCAACATAAGCCATTATAGCATCTTTCGTAAAATCATGAATTTTCCCTTCGGCTTTTTGAGGCACCATATCGATGTGGGCTTGAAGCGTTACCATTTCCTTCTTTGCCATTTCAGGAGAAGAGGCGGGTTTTCTTATGACTATATTTCCGCCTCCATCTTTAATGGTTTCGAGCCCCAGATTTTTCCCGAAGCCGTATATAACATCTGCGAGCATGCCGGAATAATTAGAGGGATGTGGAATTCCCAAAATCATGTCGAAATTTTTCCAGAGCAGCTGCGGCTTCAGTTTTTCTCCGTTTTTTAGATTCTTCATGAGATATTCTTTCCTTTTTTATCTTTTTGAGTGCATATAGATTGCTTAAAATTATGAAATAAAGGGCGTTGAGGATCCTTTAATTTGCTTCGAATGGTTCAAATTCGTTCTTCCATAGAGCAATTTTGAACATTTTGGAATAGAGGCATTCTTTCAAAGGATTAAGGCAACAAGTTCCGTTATGGTTCATTTCTCCGCACGTACCATGAATCATTCCTTTAGGACACGATTTTGGCGAGTAATAAAAAAGCCTGGATAAATGATCTTTTTTTGGGTTTCTAAAAGATAAACCTTCTGCCTGAAACTTATTAAGATAGTACCTGAACTTTTCACTGCAGGTGCATGTTGTTTCTTCATCGGAGCTTACCCTGGCAGAATCTGCAAATGGCGTTTCGAGTAGATTGCTGTACTTATAGTACTTATAGGGGTAGGGAAACATCTCGCTTCTGGCAAGAAAATTAAGGTAAGCTCCCTTCCAATCCTCAAAACTGGAAAATTCTTTGAGCGCACTGTTAACTTTACTAATAGCCGTTTTTACATATGCTTCATTTTCCACGCCGGAAATAATTATTCCACTATATCCCATCCATCTTAATCCTGCCACCTGAAGCTCAAATCTTCGCCACTGGGCCGCCCAAAATTGGCTCAACCCAAACTTAGATTCTTTTTTCAAAATGCTAAGAAAATCCGGAGACATAAAAATCCCCTGACAAGATCCTGTGATAATCTGCTCAATCGTTTCAGGTTTTAACAAGATAACTCTACCAAGACAGGGCTCAAATATGCCGCGCCCTTCTAAATACCAGCGAAGCTCCTGTTGTTTTAGGATATCCCAGCCAGCTTGAACAACTGTAAAATTAGCTCCTGCACAAAGTTTTTTTACTAGTTTGAAAAACTGAGTATGTAAAGCTACCTGCGAGTATTTGAATGGATTGACCTCTCCGCCAAGATTCAATAAATTATTAGCATTTTCGTCGGTTTTTAAGCTGTTTATTACCGGAATACTTTCCGCGAAAATCTCTTTATAAACACTTCTTGCAGTATCTTCCTTAAAAATATTTCCTGAAACAGGAACGACATTACAGAATCCTCCAGCAGCGCATGCCTTTACTAATTCAATTAACTCTTTTTGAGTTCTACCTCGTCCTGACGCGAAAACAACATGCCTGCTTCGATCTCCATCAATCAATTCAGAAGCAAAATCAAAAACATCAAAAGAAGCCCGATTTGTTTTTCTGTCTGTTATAGCTATGCCTGAGGTAAAGTTTTCTATTCCATTAACTGCATTTGTGAAAGGCTTGTATCTGGAAACTACGGCAGAAATGTTGCAATCAGAAGAGGGCGGGTCTATTTCAAATAAAACAACAAAATCACCAGAGTTCAGAGACTGCTTAAATCTATTTTTTTTCTTCTCCAGATTAAATGTAAACTGATTTTTATCTGTCATTTTAGTTCCTCGTTTTATCAGTAAGGATAGTTAGTTTTCATAAAGAAAAATAACAGTTTCCGCACTCTTCTCTAATTCACTTCTAAAAAAATAATAAAAATTTATTTTTTTAATAGCTAAAATATAATTAATTTTAAGTCTATATTTATCTGCATATTTATTAATAAACGTTAACAATGCCGTTAATAAAAGCTATGACATCTGCATTGAATAACAAAGTATAAGGAATAACATGAAAAAATATTTTACTTTTACAATTGTGCTACTTGTTCAGGTTTCAGTAATCTACGGCATATATAAATGGAGCACTTCAGGGGATGATAAGGCAGCCACCACTCAGACCGCCGCAACTAAATCTGAAAAAGGAGTGCAGGAAGTGCCTGAACCTGCAATTAATACTGACTCGACAAGAACGGAAACAATTTCAACAGAAGATACAGATGCGCCGACTCAGCCGCTAAATTATGCAAAAGCAACTGTAGGAGACATAGCATCGTTACCTCTTAGCAAGGCGGCAAAAACGGGAATACTTGTAGACCTAAATTCAAGAGAAGTATTATGGGATAAAAAGTCAAAACAGCCAGTACCTATAGCTTCCATGACAAAGATGATGACGATCCTTCTCATCATGGAAGAACTAAAAAATAACTCAAAAATCAACTTGGATACAATGGTACAAGTAACGAGGGAATCCAGTCATATAGGAGGCAGCAGGGTTTGGTTAGACCCCAAAGAGCAGTTTACTATCAGAGAATTGCTGAAAAGCATGATAGTTCACAGCGCTAACGATTCAACATACTTATTGGCTCAATATTTTGCCTATGGAGATGCTGATGCCTTTGTTGTAAAAATGAACGAAAAAGCAAAAAAAATGGGATTAAGTGCAACCTTTAGTAACACAGGCGGGTTGCCGGAAAAGAAAGCTTCCGATGAAAATCGCGCCAGTGCACAGGACATGGTTTTCCTTGCAGAAAAATTGCTGAAATGTCCGCTTGTCTTAGAGAACAATAAGTTGAAATCAATCGTTTTCAGACCTGACTCGGATAAGCCTTTAAGTCTCCTTAATACAAATAGGCTTATTCGCGGTGACTTCCCGGGAATAAATGGAATGAAGACCGGTTTTACTGCACGGGCGGGATTTTGTATTACAGCTACATGCAATAGAGACGGAAAGACTCTAATTGCAGTGGTAACAGGATTTAAAGACGGAAAAGAAAGAGATAAGTTTGTAAAGCAATTGCTGGAATGGGGATACAAGCAAAAAATGACAAAAGAAATCACAAAACCTAAAGGCAGCAGCTCGAAAAAGAAAAAGTAATTAGTGAAATAATATTTTTATGTTTTGTAAATATTTAGGCTGACGGTCTGTCACTCTCTGGTCTTTTTAAGAAAGGGTGGGGGGAGGAAACTAAAATGAATGAATCTAGAAAGTATGATGTCTGCGTAATAGGAGCCGGCCCTGGAGGATATGTAGCGGCAATACAAGCAGGAAGGTCCGGAGCAAAAACAGTTCTTATTGAAAAAGACTTTCTCGGTGGAACATGTCTTAATTGGGGATGTATACCTACAAAAACCTTAATAGCTTCAGCCGAAGCATTAAGCCTTGCCAGAAATGCAGGAGAGTTCGGAATAAACATAACAGGAGATATTACTCCTGACTGGCAAAAGATACAGCAAAGAAAAAATGATATAGTACAAAAGCTCAGAACTGGCATTAATGGATTATTAAAAAATGCCGGAATAGAGATTTTAAAAGGTACAGCAAAATTTAACTCGAATACGACTTTATCAGTCTCGTCAAATGAGACAAAAGAGTCTGTAATCGTGGAATCTAAAAAAATAATCATCGCAACTGGATCAAAACCTGCAATGCCAGGATTCATTCCGAAATCACCAAGGGTTCTTGATTCAACAGCCATTCTTGACATAAAAGAAATACCTAAGAGCCTTATCGTTCTTGGAGGAGGCGTAATGGGCTGCGAATTTGCATCGCTTTTTGCAGAATTAGGAACTGAAGTAGCTATAGTAGAAATGATGCCCGAACTGCTTCCAGAACAGGATTTCGAAATCTCAAAACAAATCACCAGAGAATTTAAAAAAAGAAAGATACAAGTATTCACTGGAAAATCTCTTGAAAACATAAATTCTTCAGATGATTTTGTTTCAGGTTGGATCGGTGAAAAAGAGATAAAAGCCCAATACATGTTAGTTTCAATAGGCAGGCTTCCTGTAACCGAAAGCCTTGAAATAGAAAACGCAGGAATTCTCATTGATGAAAAGAAGTTTATTCCTGTAAATTTCAGATGCGAAACCAACGTGCCAAACATTTATGCGATTGGAGATGTAACGGGAAGAATTCAACTTGCGCACATGGTTAGCACTATGGGGATTTGTGCGGCTAAAAACGCGACGGGGAAAACCGTTGAGTTCAGCGATAAACTTGTTCCTGAATGTATTTTTACTTACACTGAAATCGGAAGCATTGGATTAACCCAACAATATTGTGAAAAAAATAATATAGACGTAAAAATAGGAAAATTTCCTTTCTCTGCGCTAGGTAAGGCGATGGCGATAAACGAAACAGCAGGATTCTGTAAAATTATAGCAGATAAAACAACCGACAAGGTGCTGGGGGTGCACATAATAGGAGCTCATGCCACTGACCTTATATCTGAAGCAGTAATGGCAATGAGCCTTGGCGCAACCACTAAAGAGATAGGAAAAGCCATCCATCCTCATCCAACACTGGGAGAAGCCATAATGGAAGCGGCTCATGCCGTCCACGAAGAATCTATTCATATGCCAATGTTGAAAAGGCAATGATGGTTCTCATCTCTGTTATCATAAAGTGCATTCAATCATGCACTATAAAAGGGTAACTCTAAACTCGTAGTAAGTTACTCTCTGATTGCAACTTACTACTAGACCATGTCTTAACTAATACCGTTTAATGCTTATACTCGTTCGTTTTTCTGATTTTTAACAGCTGATAATAGATTATAGATTATTCTTGATAGTATAAAATCTTTTCTGTAAATTTAAAAAAAGACCGGTTACACAAAATTACTGAAAGAGCCGTGCACGCATTTACGATACCCCATTTCCAAATTTGCACATATATTTTATCGCAGTGCCGGCACCCTCAGTACATGGGTTCGGCCCCGTCCCATAAGCACTGTCACCTTCTCCGCAAGCATAATTGCCAGAAATAGAGAAAGCACAAATTCCTCCTCCACAGGTAGGTGCTGGTTTTATAGCAGAGGACGTGGCAGAAATACCACCAGCACATCTCTGACCAACTTTTCCTCCAGTTCGACATTCATTCATAGCCGCAATAGCCTGCGACCCGCTCGCGCATAAAAGCTTCCCCCCCCCCCCATTCATCGGTGTTATGCAGGGTCTGTCGTAATTCAGTTTTTTCTTTCTCACTACAAATTTACTCATGTTACATGCTAACGGTGTTATCTGATAGTAAGCTCAATAAGCTTTTTCGTTTCACGATAGACTTTTGACACGGGAACAAACCATTTCCAAATGCTTTTCGGACCTATAACAATGTTTATAGGTGGCAAAATAACTACATTGGGCTGTGAAAAATCAGGGCGCCAGTAAAAATTTCTTTTATGAAACATTATCGTTACGGTAGGAATATTAAGTGCTGACGCAAGATGTGCTGGACCTGAATCGTTGCCTATAAACAAACTTGATTCATAAATATATGAAGCCAAGTCTCCAATTGTCGGAAAGAGCGGAATAAAATATTTTCCTTTAAGCGTATTTATTAAGTCGGGCCTTTCTTTTAGCGAACAAATAAATACTGGATCAAAACCATCGGTTTTTAACTTGTCAGCCAACTTAACATATTTCGTTAACGGCCAATTCTTTCGTTTGTACGCGCTATATGGATGTATTACGACACGTTTTGGATGGTTTTTATGCTTCAATGCAAGATGTTCTGGCGGAATTAAATTTATCTCGCGAATGACATTTTTTAGCCTTAATTTCTCTTTGCAGAAGATAGCGGCATTCTCGACCTGGCTGTAATTCAAATTCCCATGTTGATGTTTTATGGTGCCGGAACAAGAGGCAAGATTGACCAACATGTCATATTTTTCTTTGGATAGCGTATCTTTTAAATGTAGCGTATGATTAGAATGGAGTTGAGGTTCCAGTCGACCTATTCCTATGTAGACATATTTTTTTACCAGACTCGAGTAATCTTCCTTTTTTTGAAAAGGCTTTCCAAGTATAGAACTATCGTCAGCTAATACCAAATCGTATGTAGCAAATTCTCTTTCGCAATCATCTAGAAGCGGCCATGGCTTGATACATAAGTCAGGAAGCCAGTCCGTCAATTGAGACATGAAATTATTATAAAGCGTCACGTCATAATCGTTAATGCGCAGATTATTAGCTATTATGAGGTTTATAAGGCCATCCCCCAACCCTTTTCTTGCGACAATTGCTATTTTAGGACGGATTTGACTATTCATAAGTGCTAAACACCATATATTATAATTAGAGCCTACACGAAAAGATATTTCGTGTGACGACTCTAATTAATATTCAAATTTTCTTTCATTTTCATTCAAGAAAATTTGCCTTTCGTGAAGACTGTAATGCATTTATAGCCAAGTAATTACAAGTAAAAACAAAAGACAAATAAAAGTTATGGATGAATATACTGGAAGATTGTTTAAATTCAAAGAGACAGAAAAGATTAGTTCGGAAATTATGGAAATTTTTCATAAAACGACAGAATTTCACGAAAAGTTTCCTGGTCGTAAAAGACACCGAATTTTTAAGTGAGGCTAAAATTAAGGAGTTACTGACGAAAAATCAGCAGACTGGGGGGAAATCAAAAAAAATCCGGCAAATTTATCTGATTTGCAGAGTAAATTTGCCCATTAATTAGAACTTCTAGGTTTTTATGATAAATTTTGCTATAAGATTAAACAAAAAACTATAAGCAGGTCACCGCACACGTCCTTTCCGTGGAAGGTCTAATTACGCATAAATATAAATAAATTATGAATACTGCATCTCCAATGCTAACAATATTGATTCCTCACTACAAAACTCTTTCTCTCCTAAAATTATGTTTGCAATATTTAAAAAAATATACCGATCTAAACAAAGTAAAGGTAATAGTCATCGACAATAACTCCGAGGACGGAACAGTTGAATTCCTGCGGACAGTTAAGTGGATAAAATTAATTGAGAGGAAATCCAACGAACAAGAAGAGCCGGGCCCCATGCATGCGAAGGCGTTGGATCTTGGCTTAGAACATGTAGATACTCCGTATGTCCTGTCTATTCATACAGATACGATTATAGCAAATGAAAAGTGGCTGGATTTTCTTATAGGCGAAATAAAAAAGGCAGAAAATATAGCCGGAGTTGGAAGTTGGAAACTGGAATATGTATCGCCTTTCAAACAAGTGATGAAGCATATTGAACAGTTTTTACAGACAAAGATATGGTATCCTATTATTGGAAAAAAGGATCATAAAATATCTGGACTTGGCGATAATTACTATTACTTGCGCAGTCATTGCGCTTTGTACCGCACAGAATTGATAAGGAAATATGCGAATGGATTTTTTGATGGAGAAACAGCCGGCAAGGTTCTTCATAAAAAGCTTATTGAATCGGGGTTTGAAATGGTTTTTCTACCGTCAGAGGTGCTAATCAAATATATAAAACATCTTAATCACGCAACTATGATACTTCACCCCGAGCTTGGAGGCAAAAAAACAGCTACTCCAAAGGCATATAAAAGAATAATAAAAGAAATGAAAGCTCTGAATTATGAAGAAATGCTAAATATAGAATCTCTTTAAGAGCTTTTATTTAAACGAGCTTTGTTAATTTTCTTTAAAAAGGGGCTTCTTTGCTTACGATTTCTTTTACCCATGGCAAATCGCCAAATCTATCTTTTTCACGCCCGGTTGCCAGATATAAGTGTTGAAAACCCTGTTCATAAAGAAATCTTGCAAAAACCTCACCTGATATTTCTTCTTTAAGGTCAGAATCAATATAAATTGGAATGTTTTTATTGTACCATTCCATGGTATTTTTAAAATCCTCTGAATGATTAAATATTGCTATCTTTTTATTAACAAAAGATGCCTGCATTTCCCATGCTTCGGTAAGAGTTTTATCGTCATCTATAAATATTAGCTCTGGCTGTTCTTCTTTCACCGGTTCATTCACCATGGAGATTTGGATATAAGGTGCGAAACTTTTGGGAATGATTTTGATTCCCAGCTTCTTTATTCGTTCTCTGATTTCCAGCTCTTCATATCGACTTGTTACCAATATCGCCTGTTTTTTTAAATTTAACTGTTCTATCAAGTCCAAGCCGGTTTCTTTAGAATTAATCAGCTCATAGTCGACTAAAAACAGATCATGTTTTGAACGCGAAGTTTCGCAATATTTAATAAAGGCTGACGGTTCATGAAAATGGTCAAGGGTAACTGATTTTTTCTCAGTGTACTCAAGGAAATGAGTTTGCCAGATATTGTGAATAGATTCATCATCATCCAGCACAATAATGCGTGTATTTGGATGAAGAATAACTGTACTCTGAAACCAATCTGGTTCTTCGGCTATAGGAAGTTTGATAGTAAACGTAGTTCCTTCTCCTAGTTTTGATTGAATATCACAGCTTCCATCCCAGCATCTGATGTTTTGGATAACGCTAGAAATTCCTAACCCAAAACCTCCTTTTTTACCGGAGCTTATTCCGCCTTGTTTTATTTTTGGAAGAATATCTTCAGGAATTCCTTTACCGTTATCAATTATTTCTATAATTAAATCATTGTCTTGCTTAGTTAAGACGACTCGAATAACTCCCTTTGTTTCAATTGCCTCAGCTGCATTATTAATCAGGTTAGAAATTACTCTTTTAAAATTTTCAGGTTCTAGATTAACGAAACAGCTATGTGCCTTATTCCCAAGCTCTAAAACAAGTTCTATCAATTTTTCTGCCATGTGAATTCGTTTTTCCGACATCAAATATCCCAATAAACTCGATACTAATTCAGCCTGTATAGATTTTTCACCTTCCTGCTCCTCAATTTCATTGCTGTTTTTTACCTTATATTCTATCAGAAGATTGTTGGCAATGTCACTAATCCGGAGAGTCGCATTTCTAATTAGAACTCTTTCTTGTTCAGGCAATCCTGGCAAACATTTTGAAGCCATATTAAGCGCTGCTAACGGTGAACGTATATCATGAGCGACCTGTGCGGTAACTTCAGCTATTGCATGATTTCTCATAAAAATTGCCTTTTTTTTCAGTGTCCTTGTTCTTAGTTGAAATATTCCTCCAATAACAGATAAAATAACGATTCCTGCTAATCCCTTAAACCACGATGTCATCCAGAACGGGGGTGCTATTGTTATTTTGATGGAAACACCTTCTTCATTCCATAACCCATCGTTATTAGAGCCTTTCATGCGAAGAATATATTCTCCAGGATTGAGGTTTGAATACTGACCGAAATTATTTGTTCCAATGTACTTCCAATCTTTGTCAAAGCCTTCAAGCTTATAAGCGTATTGGTTTTTTTCAGGGTTCGTATAGTCAAGTGCCGCAAATGTAAATTCAAATGAATTATCTGGCCAGGGAAGCTTTACTTTTGTCAGCTTCTTTAATCCATCTTGATTGTAAGTACCTTCTTTTGATTTAAAGGATGATAAAACAATTGGCGGGATATGGGAATTCGGTTCAATCTTGCTTGCCTCTTCAGGATTAAACTTGCAAAGACCAAAGCCAGAAAACCAGAAATTCCCTTCTGAATCTTTCAAGGGGTTGCCTACTCGATCAAACTGATCACTTGGAAGACCATCAGCAGTCCTAAACCATCTAATAACTTTCAGCTTTTCAGGATCAAATTTTACTATCCCAGAATCTGTACTTATCCATAAACAGCCTTCTTTGTCTTCTAAAATATGTCTTGTAGAATTACTAGGGAATCCACATTCAGTGCCGTAATGAGTAAAATTGCCTGTTTGCCTGTCAAACCTATTTAAACCCCCGCCATCAGTCGCAACCCAGAAGCTGCCTTTGCTATCAATATGTGATTCGACAACAATATTTCCACTTATACTATTCTTGTCATATGGATTATGTTTGTAGTAAATGCATTTTTTCGTGGTTTTGTCGAATTTACACAAACCGTCACCACCGGTTGCAACCCATAAAATATTATCATCCTGTAGTATCCCGAATGTATTTTTGTTACTCCAGGAATCTTTAGTAGCAGAAGCATGTTTGTATTCAATAAATTTTCCTGATTGTGTATCCAAATTGTACAAGCTTCCAGGATAGTAAGAGGCATACCATATGACATTCGGATTTCTATTGTCTTGCGTTAAATAACAAGGAGTACGTTCGGAATTAGGATTTTTAAAATTTTTAATAACCTGCTTTTTATCGATGTCGAATAAGCTAATAAATCCCTGATAAACGCCGAGCCAGAGCTTATTGTCATGGGCATCCAATATGGAATATACTGTAGTCCCGGGCAAACTTGATGGATCAGTATCAACATGGTTAAAAATTTCGAACTTGCTATTTTTTGTATGCAAACAAATGCCACCTTTGTATGTCCCAATCCAAATATTTTTATTGCTGTCTTCATATACTTGTGCTATATCATTGGAACTTATACAGGATTGATCATTGAAATCGTGCAAATTTTTTTTAAAAATTTTTTTTTCAAAAACACATTTATCAACACCTCCCGAACCGTTGATTATCCAAATAATTCCAGCGTTATCTGTAAAAAAATATAATATATTGTCTGAACTTATACTGAATGGATCTTTTGGGTTGTATCTGTAATGTTTAAAAGTGTTCTTTGATTTGTTGTAATAATCTATTCCTGTTTGGTTTTCATTGCATATCCATAAATTATCACTTTGATCTATCATAAGATGATGAATTTCATTATATGACAAGCTATTGGAATTATCAGGATTATGTCTGTAATTTGTAAAAGTTTTGGTTTTTCTGTCTAATTTGTCTATCCCCGTATTCTTTGTTCCTATCCAGATATCCCCTCCGCTATCCTCCGTTATAGCTCGGATATGGCTGTCGCTTATACTATTAGGGCTATTAGGATCATGTTTGTAACAGTAAAACTTATCAGTGCTTTTGTTATAACAATTAAATCCGTCTTCTGTTCCAATCCAAACAAGTCCTTCTTTGTCTACAAAGACAGTCCAGATGTTGTTATTGCTTAAGCTGTTTGGGTTGTCTGGATTATGTTTGTATTGAGTGAATTTATCCGTTTTTTTGTCATAGGAATTCAATCCATCGGTTGTTCCTATCCAAATAAATCCTTCTCTATCTTCAGCAATGGTGTGAGGTAACCAACTAAAACTACTACTTGTTAATGTATTAGAATTCCCTTCTTCTGGTCTGTATTTTTGCCTCTTCGCCGAAATGAAAAGTAACTATCATAAAACAGCCTCAATTTTAGTATTTGGAAGGTTATAGATTTTGAGAATGAAGTAATCCTTGTCTCTGAACCCATAAGCTTGCCTGATGAGC
>JAJXWI010000004.1 GCA_021781705.1 bacterium
ATGTGAATTTTTTTGTTTTCATTTTTTCTCCTTTTACGTTTTCTTTGTTTATTATCTTATATTTTTTGTGTTTTAACATAAGAAGCTTTGATATTTTTCTTCATTGCTTCACTAATACGCAGAGATTATATAAAGACAGCTGGGTAGTGTCAATAGAAAATGCTGAAAGGTTGGTATAAAATCCCATTTTTTTATCGAAACAGCCCTTTTAGTGGCAATTTAGGTAGGGACGGTTCGCCGAACCGTCCGATAAGAGAGTAGCGGCGCCATCGGCGCCTTGCTAAAACGCATGGCTAAAGGATGTCGCCCTACCTTGGGAAAATATGGCGCGTAAGAGTTCAGTAACGTATGTGTCTAGTTTGACTATCATCAATTTTGCGGGGAAATGTGTTGTCACAAAACTAAAAGTGTCGCCGCTCCCTGCGTGAGGGCTTGATTTTTATGTTATAATGTTTTCCACGGGCTCACGCCCGAGGCTATGATATAAAAATAGACATACTAGCCACGGGTGTAAGCCCGTGGAATATGAAAAAGAGAGATAACCAAGCTCTCCTAAAAGGAGTTGCGACATAAAAGCTTAATTCTTCAGTGAATATTCGATACGGCGCTTTACGACACCTTGCTAAAAGTTTCTCCTTGTAATGCGTGGATGGAATGTGGAGGGCCCTGCTTCGTCAGGGCCGAAAGGACGCGGACGCAACTGCCTTGCTAAAACGCATGGTAAAAGTGCGTCCCACCATATGGAACCGTAAAAGATGCGGACGAGACGACCTTGCTAAAGCGCATGGTTAACCTACCAACTACGAACCACCAACTATTTCCGTTTTTTGATAAACAATATTCTTTGTTTAATCTTTTCCTGAATTGCCGAGATATTAAGGACTTTGAGTTTTTCATATAGGGTTAATGCTTCTTTATAATTTTCTTTTTGGAAGAAATATTCGGCTTTGTTGTAGAGGTAAAGCGTGTTATCTGTTAGGGTTGCCCCTGTTAACGAGTCCAATAAAATTCCGGCCTCATCTGTTTTTTTGCAGACCAGGAGAGCGGAAGACAACTGCAAAGTTATTAGCGTATCAGTTGGATTAGAGAGGTGAAGTTTTTCAAGGACGTTTGAAGCCTCCGTAAAATGCCCATGGCTCATCAGTATATCTGCATATTTCAAGGCTATTTTGATGGATTCGCTGTTAGCCTTATAAGCCTCTCCATAAGCGTAGGATATTCTTGCATCTTCGGGATTCTGGATTTCTAAAGCCCTGGCAAAAGTGACAAAATCAGAAGCCCTGTAAAACGGAGCGGGATTCAATTTCGTTTGGATCGCAAAACTTACTGCCAGTAAGAGAATAATGGACAAACCTTTTGTTTTGTTTTTTTGTCTCATAAATCTGGCAAGTTCGAAAAGTAGCCAGACAGACATTATGCACAACAAAGGAGAGTAAACTATTGTATACCTGGACAATGGTACAAATACGATCAATGGTAGTGCTAGGGAAACAAAATAGATTCCGCACATTAATGAAACCTTTCGATTCCTATACAATGCCAGATAAATGAAAAATGCTGGAATTCCCACAGCATACAGCAAAAATGGAGAAAACATATATTTCAGAGGAATAAGCCCATCCTTGACAAAATAATAGTTTATATTGTCCGGAACCTCAGCTGAAGATAGAAGCGAAAAAGTTTTTTTAAAGTAGGGATAAATATCTATAGCTCTATCGAAAGACTGATCGTTGTTTAGGGTTTGAATCGACTCATTCAGGGTTGTTATTTCTCTTTGAGCTCCAACATTGATTACATAACTAAGCCATCTGCTATCAGAAATGTTATTGATAATAGGAAAAACTCTAAACCCGCTGGCGGAGAAAAGCGCAACAAGTATTATCAGAATTGTTGCCGGATATATAATCAAGCTTTTCAGGTTTTCTTTCGTTTTAAAAACGACGAATATCTGCCATAAATAAACGAATGAAACAAAGCAAATTGAAGCAAAATTTGCAAAAAGAAGGAGGGCTGCAAACAACCCCGAACATAGGGCTGAAATCTTTTTATGTTTTGTATTCTTGTAGAATAATAAGGCCGTAAAAAGCAGGCCTGTTGTCAGGAATGTGCAAAGTGTATTTTTAAGGAGAAATCCTTCGTACATCAGCAGTGGTGCGTAGCAGGCTATGATTATGCTTGAAATGGAAGCTGCGGCTTTCGATTCGGAGATTATCCATGCAATGTAAACGGATAACAGAACCGTTCCTATCCCAAGAACCAGTTGGAGAATGATGATTATGTTTATTGTAAAAATGCTGCCATTAGTTAGTCTCACGATTAACGAGATAAGGTGTACATAAAGGTTATTTGCCATTTCTCCTTTAGCGGTAGAGTTCACGCCCCAGTTAAGGAGCGCTTGCATATCCAGTCCTTTCACGAAGCAGTAGTATTTAAATGTTGAATTTGTCCATGAAAGATAAAAAATAATTCTTATGATCAGAGCAACAATTATCGGAATAATAAAATATGGCGCTGTAAGCTTGCTGTCTCCGTTTCTAGTAAGACTCATTGTTAGTGCCCTTATTCGTAAGAGTTCAGTGAAGTATGCGCCAAACAAAACGGACAGCTCGGAGATCTGTCCCTACCAAGTTCTTGGAAGATCCATATTGGTAGTGTGATTTCTTCAGCCATGTGTTTTAGCAAGGCGCCGAAAATGCGGCATTTAACTGAACTCTGTACCTTATTTGTATGGTTTAAACATTAACTTGTTTGGGTATAATATCATCATTCGCGTAGATTCCAATATCAGATTGGTGTGTTACTTTCTTGGGTTTGGGTAGGGACGGTTCGCCGAACCGTCCGAGAAAGAAAATACGGCGCCCTCGGCGCCTTGCTAAAACGCATGGCTAAAGAATGTAGCCCTACCAAGAAGCTCTCTGCCACAGGAAAATGAATTGAATATTGATGCTCAGTATCGACAAATGCGTAATTGATGTTTAATTTATTTGCGAGTATTTTTTTGAAAAACCTAAAAGGTAAGTTGTTATATTCAAATGTCATCTCAAAACTCATTGCGGTTAAACAAGTTTATTAGTGAAAGCGGAATATGCTCCAGGCGAGAAGCTGACAGATTTATAGAGGAGGGCAAGGTTCTTATTAATGGTATAAAAGCGAAGGTCGGACAGCAAGTTTGTATGGGCGACAAGGTCGTTTTTAATGGCAAAGCAATAAAACCGCGCAAGAAGGAAGATTTAATTATCCTGGCATTCAACAAGCCGCCCGGGATAACCTGCACTACCGCCCTTGACGTTAAAAGCAATATAATTGACTACATCAACTATGGCGAGCGGATTTTTCCTATAGGCCGGCTGGACAAAGACTCACAGGGGCTCATTTTTCTTACCAACAATGGAGATATTGTTAATAAAATACTGCGTGCAGGTAATAATCATGAAAAAGAGTACGTCGTGACTGTGAACAAACCTATTACAGACCAATTTGTTCTTGACATGTCAAACGGAGTGCCGGTTTTAGGCGTAATTTCAAAGAAATGTCCGGTAAAGAAAGAGGGCAGGTTTGTTTTCAGAATTACTCTAGTGCAGGGAATGAACAGGCAAATTCGCAGGATGTGCGAGTATCTTGGATATACGGTTACGAAGCTTGAGCGCGTCAGAATTATGAATGTAAAACTTGGCAAACTCACACTCGGACATTGGCGCAAACTAATCTCCAAAGAACTTGATGGCATATTTAAACTGCTGGAAAAGTCTACATCAGCCCCTGAATTTCCTTCTTAGGGTAGGGACAGTTCGCCGAGCTGTCCGGTAAAATATGGCGCGTAAGAGTTCAGTAACGTATGTGTCTAGTTAGGCTAGCATTGATTTTGCTGGGAAATGCGTTGTAGAAAAAACTCAAAGTACCGCCGATCCCTGCATGAGGGCTTGATTTTTCTGTGACAACGTTACGCCCGAGGCCATAATATAAATATAAAGATACTAGCCACGGGCGTAAGCCCGTGGAATAGGAAAAAGAGACATAACCAAGCTCTCCTAAAGGGAGTTGCGATATAAAAGATTAAATTATTTTTTTAATCATATTCGGCGAAACAGTGACTTTTGGAATTTTGAAATCAAACCAATCTTTTACCGGATGATCCAGGCAATTGTTGTGCATATAGTTGTAGAGAGCTTTCTTAAGACCGAAACTAAACATGCCGTGATCGCAACCCTCGGCGTCTAAAAAAGGCTGCTCGTTGTTGGCAAAGGTTCCGAGCGGAGAATCAACAACCTTTACATTGTATTTTTTGGGACACTTTCCGATCGGGCTGTGAACGGTCATAGCAAAACGGTGCCAGTATGCGCTTTTTATTAGATTATGCTTAAAAAATTGCCTCACAATCTCCAATGAATTAACTGTTTCTTGTGCTGTTTGTGTAGGGAAGCCGTACATCAGATACGCATGCACCATAATGCCGGAACTGCTGAAATTATGAGTCGTTTTTACGGCCTGCTCAATAGTGACGCCTTTATTCATTTTTCTAAGCAGACGGTCTGATAAAACTTCCAAACCTCCCGAAACAGCTATGCATCCGGACCTTGCCAAGAGCTCGCAAAGGTCACGAGTAAAGTTCGATTCAAATCTGATATTGGTCCACCAGGTGATTTTGATGTTTCGTTTAATTAGTTCCAGCGCCAGATCTCTGAGCACTTTTGGCGGGGCTGCCTCATCTACGAAATGAAATTCATTGTTAGAAGTTTGTTTAATTACCGCTTCAATACGATCGCATAAGATATGGGTTTCCAGAGCATTATATTTACTGATGTATTCTAGGGAAGTGTCGCAAAACGCGCACTTATGCCAATAGCATCCCTGAGCTATCATCAACTTATTCCAGCGGCCATTGCTCCAAAGACAGTGCATGGGATTAACCATTTCCACCGCAGAAATATATTTTTTCAAATTAAGATCAGAATAATCTGGAGTTCCGCTATCTCTAGGCTCAATATCAGATAGTGATTCGTTGTTAAGATAAACAACTTTTCCATTTTCACGAGCAAAAGTTCTTACAAGATTGTTTTTTGGTTCATTATTAATAAGATGTTTTAAGAGTTGCAATAACGGTCGTTCCCCAAAGTCTAAACAAACATAATCGACATAATCGAAAAAAAATGGATCAGCCAATTGCCGCAATTCTGTATTAACCCAGCCGCCGCCGACAATTATTGGTAATTTAGGAAAATTTTTCTTGATATAGTGAGCGAGTTTTAATGCGGACAAAAGATTTCCCGGGAATGGGATAGTAAAAGCAATAGTCTTTGGCGCATAGCTCTTAATAGCCTCGGCAAGAAGTTGACACATTGTCTCTGTAAGCAATGTGTTTTGATTAATTTTAGCTTCAACTGACTTAAAAGAGCGCGGGCTTATCCCGATTTGTTCCGCATACCTGCTGAACCCAAAATCGGTATCAACTTGAGCAGTGATAAGGTCGCCGATCTCTTCAACAAAAATTGTAGCTAAGAATTTAGCTTTTGTATTTGTGTCGGATTTCTTAAATAATCCTGCCAAAGCTCCCGAAGCTTTATACCGTTTTCCCTTTGGTAAGATGCCGTCACAGATAGTAGTTGCGTAAGATTCATTATTTCCCTGAAGAAAAGAAATTACTTCATCAACTAAGGAGCAATATTTTTCTTTCGAGTCGAGCATCCTAGCGTGATATGGAGAGAGTAGATCTGGTTTTGCCTCAATAAAATTAAAGATGTCTCTCAGCCCTTTTTTAGAAAATATTGTCGCAATAGTTTCTATACTCAGGTCAAATTGTCTTGCGGAAAACCCCTCTTTTGCTAAAAATCCCTTTAGAAAAACAGTTGCCGGATAAGGAGTGTTGAGCTGAGAAAATGGAGGCGTTATTAAAAGTATGTCTGCAGTTGCCATTATTAAAACCCGAAATTCTTCATGGAGTTTAGTTATTTTTTGCAATTATTCCGAAAGTGATGGACAGCCATAAATATACAATGGCTTTACGAAAATATCTGGAGGTATTTGCTAAAGGATTAAATTTTTATTCGTCAGCACTTTTGAGACGGTAGCAGAATATTATTATCGCAGCGGCAAGGGTAAAAAGTGAATATGTATACGGGACGGTTTTAATATGGCGCAACAGTGTTAGCGCTCCATCCAGAGGGGGCATCCAATAAAGAGGCAAGCATCCGATAGTAGAGTACAAAAAAGACCAAAAAATAAGGAATAGAAATTTCTTTCTCAGCGGGTTGTCTGTAATTCGTTGAGAGTCTGTATTAAATTTTAATACAACAAAAATTGCTATGGCTAAAGTTAATCCTGCAATTGTTGTCGCATTTTTTTCGACATATAAATAAATGTCTAATTCAACATCATGTGGAGGTATTTTTGTGTTTAACGCAAGAATTATGTTTATTATAAAGTTGACAATCGGTCCAGCAAAGACAATAAATAGCAATCTTTTTTCTAGAAGAAAAGAGTATCCTACCATCTTAGCCCATAAAAACAGCCAAAACAATATGCCGAATCCGTAGATAACTACTGCCGAATAATCAACTTCTAATTGGGTCATGATAGTTTTTGTATAAATTCGTTTATTATATAGTTTTTTGTAGAAATCTATACGCCTTTTGACTTGCGCCTAGCTAAGTCTTTCCGTTTCTTCATTTATTATCATAAATAAACTTTGTTCGGGTCATTGTAACTCAAAGGGAGTAAAATTTCAAATTTTCTCACAATTATGAGGAATTCTTTTTGCCATACTAAACCCATGAACCTTTCAGTCTTAATTGCTTTCAACTAAATCAGAGGATAGGACAAATTCTTTGTTTTCTTCATGCTCTTTTCTTTTTAATATTTTAGCATTCACGTTGATTCTACGGTTTTCCTCTTTTGCTATTACAGCCATAAAACATATACCGCATGCTATAGCTATCCACATGGAGGTAAATACTGAAATCCAGCCAAAATAATCAGACATATAGCCCAATGCTACTTTAGCTAAAAGATCTCCTCCGAGGTAGCCAAATGTTCCTGTCAATCCATTTGCTGTTGCAATTGCTTTTTTGGGAACAAAATCCACTATTGCTACTCCTATCAGAAGTTGCGGGCCAAAGATCAATCCTCCCATTAGCCCCAGGCAGATATATATACCTATCAGATTTGTTATATGAGAATATATTAAAATGATAAAAGCAAGAGGAATAAAACAAATAATACACACCATAGCTCGTCTACCCTTGAATAGGTCGCTTAAAAATCCCCATATAAATGTTCCTGGAATTGCTGCCATTTCAAAACATGTAAACCCCCACGCAGCTTGTTTATTGGTAAATCCCAAAGAAGGCAGATAAATCGTTATCCATTGATCAAGGCCGATTCTTACAACGTATACAAAAATATTTGATACGCAGAGAAGCCATACGAATTTATTATTAAATACGTATTTTTTAAGAATCTCTGTTAGCGGCATGTTTTCAAATTGGCTGTTTTTTCCTTTTTCCCCAGCTTCTTTATAATGGTCTTCGACGGAAGGAAGGCCTGCGGCTTCAGGTTTGGAATATCCGACAAAGATGGTGTACATAGAAATAACTATTGCTATTATTCCAGGAAATATAAACATTCCTTGGACATTCCCGGAAAAAAGGCTTAACCCTAAAAGCGCAACGGCTGCGGCCAAAGCTCCTCCTATATTGTGCGAAATATTCCAGAATCCTAATGCTGTGCCGCGTACTTTTTGAGGGAACCATCTGCTTATTGTAGCGTATGACGCAGGCCCCCCAGCACTTTGAAAGAAACCATTAAGTGCCCAGAAAAGCATCATCATCCATATTCCGCCAAGGAAATAGGCAAGACATATATTAAATATTCCGCCAAATAAAAGTAATATGCCAACAACTTTTTTTGCGTTGGTCTGATCTGCTATGAATCCGATTACAAATTTGCCTATTCCATAGGGGATGGTAAAAGCAGCCGCGATAAGACCGATCTGACCATTAGAAAAGTGATATATATCTTTGAGATATGGTGCTGCAATATTAAAATTCTTCCTAATCAAGTAAATAGCCATGTACCCGAAAAAGACTGCCGAATACGCCAACAGGCTATGAATGATGTACTTTCTTTGATTTTCTTGCATTTCGTCCCAATAGCTCCTCTTTAAAATGATTTAAATTTTAAATAACAAGGCCCCGGCCAGATCTTTGAATATAATAAATCGATAATCTGACCATCTGGGTGGTGTGAAATCCACCCGTTCCACACTAGGTTCTCTCCGCCTTTACTCTTTCACTTTTTTATGACTTTTAATTTGTATTTTTATTTTTTTAAATCATTTCTTTGTGAAGTTTATTCCCTTTTTTTAGGAATAAAGAATATTTGTGTAGTTATTTCTCGTAGTTCCGAAGAAAATTGTTTTTAAGAAACATCTTTTATGTCTATTTTTAGTATTTTGACAGCAGAAATCTGTTGCGTTTATTGACGTTTGAACGGGTGCGATTTAATTTTACCGTTCTCATTAAAAATGAGTTCAAAGTTAACGCTTCAGCCAAAATGGTACGATGATAGTTTGCAATTAGCAAAATGGTCAAGGGGTAAGCGGAGGGGGGCTTAGTAATTCTTGACAAAACAAGATGAGAAAAATGGTAGCGGGGGTTGGACTCGAACCAACGACCTTCAGGTTATGAGCCTGACAAGCTACCTCTGCTCCACCCCGCATCGAATGAAGGCTATTAAGATATTCGCAAAGAAAGATATTTCAAACGCGAAAAGAAACTTTTTAGTTATTTTTACTAGGGGTAGAATAATTTTTACACTTATATGTGCATTAATTCTTTTTCTTTTGCAGCGAGTATTTTATCTATTTCAGAGATGCTGCTATCCGTAATTTCCTGTATTTCTTCCAGCATTGTTTTTAGTTCATCCTCTGTTATTTCGCTGCCTTTTTGAGCTTTTTTAGCCAGGTCATTGCCTTCTCTTCTTATATTTCTCACAGCAACTCTGGTTTCTTCAGCTTTTACGGCAACTTGCTTTGAAAGAGACGCCCTTCTATCTTCACTTAATTCTGGAATTGGGAGTCTTAATATTTTGCCGTCATTTATCGGGTTTATTCCAATATTTGAAGCGCGAATGGCTTTTTCAATAGTTCCTGTGGAGCTGGGATCATAAGGCTGGACTACCAAAAGCCTTGCTTCGGGAGTTGTTATTCCTGCTAATTCTCTGAGCTTTACGGTCGTTCCATAATAATCAATTTGAATATTTTCTATGAGAGCGGGGGAGGCCTTGCCAGTTCTTACTGCTACGAAATCAGCCTTCATGTGGTCTATTGCCTTATCCATTTTGTCCATCAATAGCTCTACAAGTTTATTGACATTGCTCATAAATCTCACCTTATTTATTTTTTAAAAAAATAGCTCTACTTTGATATTGTAATTATATAAAAAATATACACAAGGCGGATTTTGACAAGATTTTTTTAATTAAAATACGACATTTTGGCAATTGAAAGATTTCTGACAAAAATGGTGTAGTATAATTAGGACTGGTATTTTAGTTATGACAAGTACTGCTTCTTGAGTTATGTAAAAACAGATGGAGGGAATTATGTCTATTGCTTCTCAAAATAAAACAAATGGAAAGTTTCAAGATTTTTTTCGATCTATTCAGGGTGTCGCAGCTTGTGTTTCAGGCAGGATAGAAGTATTGGGAAATTATACTGCGTATAATGAAGGATTAGTGCTTAGTACTGCAACTGATAAGGATTCTTATTTTTCAGCAAACCTTGTTGATGAAGAAATAGCTAAAGATAATTTAATATTGTGCGATTTTAGAGAATTTTCTATTATAGACAAAGTAAAATTTTCTCCTGATTATCTATTTGTCATAGTTGATTCCATGGTTAATCAAGAATTTGTCGAATCAGATTATAAATTGAGAAGAGAGAGCTGTGAAAGGGCTGTTGAGTGTATAAAGAAAAAATATCCGCGTATCAAGGCGCTCAGAGATGTTTCCTCTGTGATGCTTAAAGATGTCAAAAATTTACTGGACCTTACCGATTATAAAAGAGCTTCTCACATAGTTTCGGAAAATGACCTGGCCTTAAAATGTATGCAGGCGCTGAAGGATGGTGATATAGAACGCTTCGGTTCATATTTGTATTTATCGAATGAGAGTTCCAGAAACTACTTCGAGAATAGCTGCCATGAGCTTGACTATCTTGTAGAACTTTCGAAATCTATTCCAGGGTGTGTTGGCGCCAGACTCAGCGGGTTGGGGTTTGGCGGTATTTCTATTCATGTCGTCAAAAAAGAAGAGGCTGACAGATACAGCGCAAGAATTGCGACAGCCTTTAAATTGTTAACGAATACAGAACCTCAAATAATTGTTTGTGGTGGCGGGTAATGGATTGTTTTTTAGTGGTTTCAAAGCTAGGTTAATTATTGAAAAACATATCGATATAGGTCTTTTGTCCTTCTTTTTCTTTTCCGAGATATTTTGCTATGGCCAAGGCAAATTCAGCCGAAACGCCAGGCCCTTTTCCTGTAATTATGTTATTGTCAATTTCTATCCTGTTTTCCGTGCAGTTTGAACTCTTGAAAGAATCCTTTACTGAAGGGTGAGCCGTATGTTTTTTCCCTTGCAAGATGCCTGCTTTATCTAGAGCTATTGGTGCCGCACAAACAGCTGCTATCAGTTTGTCTTCTTTGTAAAACCGTTTAATCATATTTATGACCGGAGCATTATCTCTAAGATTTATAGATCCTGGCATCCCCCCAGGCAGTACAAGCGCGTCAAAATCGAAAGAAGCATCTTTAAGCAATTTATCTGTTTTTACGGTTATTCCGTGTGACCCCGTAACTTCTATAGCTGAAAGGCCTGCCAGAGTTAATTTAAAGTTTAATCTTCTCAAAAAGTCCACCGGCAACAAGGCTTCTATTTCTTCAAATCCATCTGCTAAGATAAATAATATTTTTTCCATAAGATTCTCCACAATTTTTATTTAGTTTTTGTATAAGATTGTAGTCATATATTCAAAAAGAAAAAGCCCGCAACCTCGGAGAGTAGTTTTTTAATAGAATTCAGGTATAATTATTACACGTCAGAGAAAAAGGAGATGACAACGGAAATGAAAACTTTGTTGGTTTCTGAGACTTTCACTAGTATTCAATGCGAGTCTACATATATCGGAAGACCTTGTTTTACAATAAGACTGGCTACATGTAATCTAAACTGTACTTATTGCGACACGAGATATGCTTTAAATGCGGCAGATGCCAAGGAGTGTAGTGTAGAAGAGCTTGTATCTATGGCAGTTGTCAGCGGGGTATCTTTTGTTGAAATAGCTGGGGGTGAACCTCTTTTTCAGAAAAACACATGTTTGCTCGCTAAAGAACTTCACAAAAACAATTTTACGGTTCTTCTTGAGACTAACGGGTCGCTTTCTGTTTCTGATGTTCCACGAGGTGTAATTAAGATAATTGACTGCAAATGTCCCAGTTCAGGAGAATCAGAAAAGATGCTTTTCGAAAATTTTTACCTTCTAAAAAAAGAGGACGAGGTAAAATTTATTATGCGTGGTGAGGAAGATTATAAATATGCCGTTAATATCATAACTTCGTTTAAGCTATTAAAAAGAACAAGAAAGATACTGTTCAGTCCCGTTATAGATAAGTTGCCGGTAAAGTTTTTAGCTAACTGGATGATAAGAGATAAGATTCCTGCTATTTTACAGCTCCCGCTTCATAGGATTGTCTGGCCAGGGGTAGAACGCGGCGATTAATATTTTTTGTTCTGGATTCTGCGTTTTAAGTGTTAAGTTTTCAACAAGCTAAAGTTTGTACTTCTTTTTTATTTTACGCAGCGATAAATAAAAGCAGGAGGAATATTTCTCCAGACAACCTTTGAAGTTTCCACTCTGTGAAAATATTTTTTAAGAAGTCTTCTGAATTTTATTGCACTAGGCAATAGCGCGCCCTGAATATAAGAAAAGGTCGTAAATATTCCATTTGGTTCTAACGAAGCATGGATCGCTTCCATAATGATGTTTTGATCATGAGGCGGAAATGATGCCCAGGGGAGTCCCGATATTATAGTTTCTATATGTTCAAGTTCCTCTTCTTTTTTAAGCAATTCCAGGTTAGCCGCTGATTCATTATAAACTTTTATTGTTGGATATTTATCTTTGACAATATTGCATAATTCAGGGTTTAGCTCCACTACGAAAAATTTTGCATTATATTTTTTCTTTTTTATGATATATTCGGTAAAAACTCCGGTTCCCGGACCAAGCTCAACTATTGAAGAAGATTTTTCAAGATTTATACCTGAGGTTATGGTATTGGCTAGAACAGGGGAGCTAGGCCAGATAGATCCCACAGAAGTTGGAGATTTTAAAAAGTTTTTTAGTAAAAGAAATCCAGACATTTTCCCAACATTTTTTAAGTTTGGAGTGAATATAACATCTGAAAAATTATATTAAAGTAGGGATAAAGATATAGATTTTAAATTAGTGCACTTCGAAGGGGGATGCTACTAGTGTTTATGTAAGGTTTACTATTCTTTGTTATAACTGGTGTTGTAGTGTTATTATGATGTCAGTCTGTGTTTGTGGCGGAGTATTTTTCTATATTTATCACATTAGCGAAAGAAAATGGGAATATATAAAACTATAACTTAAAATTGTTTCCTGAGTTGAGTTTTTTCTGTAACACGATACTCTTGACAAGAGATGCATTTCTGTTTTTCACTAAATTGTTATGTTTTTGACAGGATGATTGCGTTGAAATTGTAAAAAATTAGGAGTTTTAAATATGGCAAAAATAGTAAAAAGATATGCTCTATTAATAGTAGACATGCAAAATGATCTTGTTATGCCGGGGTCGCCGTTGCGTGTAATCGGGGCTAAAGCGACAGTGCCGGCTATATTAAAAGCCCTTACTGCTTTTAGAAACTGTAAATTGCCTATTTTTCATGCGGTAAGAGAGTATAGGCCTGACGGCAGTGATGTGGAAATAACTAAGCTTACCAATTTTATAGAAAAAAACAAAGGGTTGGTTCCCGGTACTAAGGGATGTGAAATCGTAGGTGAACTCAGGCCGCTTCCTGGAGAATACAAAATAATTAAAAATCGGTTTAGTGCATTCATGAATACTGAACTTGATTTTATGCTCAGAAGGCTTGAAGTAAATCATGTTGTTGTTTGCGGCACGCAATATCCAAGCTGTATAAGGACTACCGTGTTTGATGGGATATCTTATGGTTACCATGTAACAGTTCTTACAGATGCTACATCCGCCAAGTCTCAGGAGATCGCAGAGGCTAATATCAAGGACATGAGAGACGTGGGCGTTGAGTGCTCAGAAACCTCTGAATTTCTAAAGAAGATTAAGTAACTGTTCTTTCACCCAATCAGAACTGGTGTAAGCGGTTTTTCTTGTTCCATCAGGTAAAGTTTTACATCCGTTCTTTCTAACTGGCTTAATTTTTTAGATGCTAATTCATTAACAATAGAGTATTTATTGCACTCGTTGCTTAGGTGTCCGAGCATTACTATTTTTGTGTCCTGTGTTATCAGTTCATGGAGCGCATCCATTGCCTGCTCATTGCTTAAATGTCCGTGTCTACTTTTTATGCGGTGCTTTAGATAGGGCGGTCTTGTTGAATTCATAAGCATCCCAACGTCATGATTGCTTTCCAGGATAGCTACCTTACAGCCTTTCATTCGCGATTTTGTTATATTGTCGAGATATCCTAAATCCATAGCATATCCGATGTTTATATTTTTTGCATTTATAACAAATCCTACGGGCTCGATAGCGTCGTGCGAAATTTTAAATGACCTTATAGTGAATGATTCCAGTTTGAATGTATCCCCAGTTCCGAATACAATCTTCTTTTTGCCTGTTTTTGTTTCTTTTCCTGCGTTCATTGCCTGGAAAGTAGAATGATTGGCAAACATAGGAATGTCGAGGAAGTCGGCGATGACCCTTGCTCCTGAGATATGGTCGCTATGCTCGTGGGTTATAATCAAGGCTTTTATTATATTGGGATCTATTCCGCAGGTATTCAGCCGCTTCAAGAGTTCCTTTCTACTGAACCCTGCATCTATTAAGATGCCATAATTTCCAAGCGAAATAAGTACGGCATTGCCAGAACTTCCGCTACCTAATACAGTAATATTTAAATCCATCTATATATAACAACTGGTAATTAACAATTAATAAAATTTAAGGTTAGAAAATACAGATATTATTTCATAGTGCAAGGTGTTTTTCATTCTATCATACCGTAAAGCAATTCTATTTCTTCTTTCCAGAGAGTTTCATCTATGGTTTCAAGAATGATTGGCATATTGTCAAATCTTGAATCGTTTATGAATCGTTTGAAGAAGTCTAGTCCCAGATACCCTTTGCCGAGGCTTTCATGTCTGTCTTTTTTTGAGGCAAGGGGTACTTTCGAGTCATTGAGGTGAATTCCTGTTAGATATTTCAATCCTACGATATCTTCGAATTTCTTCATGGTCTCTTTGTATTTTTTAGGATCTTTTATGTCGTATCCAGCTGCAAAAGTATGACACGTATCAATGCAGACCCCAATTCTGGGTTTGTCTTTTACCCTTTCAATGATTTGTGCCAGATGCTCGAACTTATATCCGATATTAGAGCCTTGTCCTGCAGTATTCTCGATTACTATTTTTATGCCTTTTACGGCGTCTATACCCTGTTCTATGCTATCAGCTATCAAGTTAATGCATTCATCTTCGCTTATTTCATTTAAATGACTACCCGGATGGATGTTTAGATATTTGAGTCCTAGTTTTGAGCACCTGAACAGCTCATCTACAAAGCTTTCCACTGATTTTTTTCTGTTTTCGCCATTAGGACTGCCTAAATTTATAAGATAGCCGGCATGAGGCAGAATGTATTCAGGTTTAAAACTATGTGCGGTTATGCTTTCTTTGAAGCTCAATACCGTTGCGTTATCCAGAGGTTTTGCTGCCCATTGTCTCTGGTTTTTGACAAAGATAGCAAATGCTTTTGCATTTATATCAAAAGCATTTTGGGCGGCATTATATACTCCGCCTTCAGTACTTACATGTGCTCCAATATATTTTGTCATCGTTAGTCAACTGTTAGATATTAATGTTTCTGTCGTATTAATCAATAGCCCGTAGGCTGCAGACTATAGACTGCGGATTTTTTTCAGCTAATAACTTATGCTGCTGCCCAATTTATACAAAACATTTTTTGAATCTTTATCCATAAGATCCTCTTGAAAAATAGAGGCTCTTATCTTTGTTATTTTATGTCCTTGACAAAGGGATTACTTTAATTAGAATGACTGTGACGTCGAAAAATATCATGATGAATCTGAACGAATTTGAAGATTAGGTGAGGAGTAATATGAAGATTAAAAAAGTCAATAGGTTTCTATTTGTATTAATAATTGGCTTACTTGCGAGTAGCGTGTCTGTAATGCATGGCAAAAATGTAAAAATAGATCTAAAGGATGATATGAAAAGAATTGAGTTAGTCCTAAATGTACCACAATATCTTGCGATGACTAGATCAGATGAGTCTGTAATTGTCGAAGTATTCGACCTACGCAATGAGACGGTAAATACCGTCCAAATAGTACAGAAAGGCAATGGCAGCCTTGAGAGTATTCCAGACCAATATTTTGAAATTATAAGCCCTGCTAAATACATTGACTCGTCAAATGTTTATATGATATCATTCACTACAGCTTCTCGATCATCCCAATCAAAAGTGAGAATTTTTGAAATTTCCAAAAACACAATTTCCTATGACGATTCTCTTTTTTCCTGTAAAAGGATTGTTTCTTTTTTATCTTTTACTAAGGTTATAAACTACCGTCCCATAGATATAAAATGATTTGCTATAATTATCTCTATGGTATGCGTATAGTGTTTTTTTACTACGCTTGCGCCAAATTAAAGGCTTTGCATTTTGTGTATAAGCAGCCAAGAATCCTAAAAATGGCATCTTCGCTAGATAAAAGCTGTCATATTATTTATTTTTTTCTGTAGATATTTTTAGTATGCCGAAAATGATCATGGCGGAGCCGATCCACTGAACGAGCGTAAGCTGAGTTCCGTTGATAAGGTAGTCAAGGATTATTACGCTGAAAGGGAGCGCCAGCTCTCCCATAGAGGAAACCATGGCTTTGACTTTCTTTAGGCCGTAATAGTAAATATACATAGAGACAGGACCCAGAGTAATAAACGATACGAGGAATATTATCCAGTTATTAGTTGTCATTTCTTTGAAAGACCATATTGTGCCGCTAAAAATACAAATAATTATGCTAAATATTGTTCCCAACAAAAAACGGCCGAAAATCATTGTTGAAAATTGAATGCTAGCTGTCAAATATTTACTCACTATTGTGTTTATTGAAAAAGAGAAAGCAGAAAGAATAGACAAAGAACATGCAATAAGGAAAACACTTTTTCTGTCAACTGCCGGTAGATTTAGGCCGAAAGTTATTAAATATATTCCAGCCAGGACTATTATACTCCATAGCCAAAATCTGACGGAAACTTTTTCCCTTAGAAAAAATGAAGCAAGCGTAATCGTAAATATGGGTTGGATTTTTTGCACTAGAACAACAAGCGAAAGCTGGTGAAAATTTACAAGGAATAAAGCTTTTACTATTGCCAAAATTCCAATAACTCCGGAAAAAAGCGAAATAATGGACAGAAGGAAAAAGTCTTTTTTCGGCAACTTCAGGACGTTTACATACTCCTTGAACATAAAACAGCTCATTATCGCAAGAGGCACCAGATTCTGCATGAGAACTACAAAATTAGTTGAGAGGTTATAGAGCCTTGGCAGCAGGACTACCGAAGAAAATCCCCAGCATGTTGCAGCTGTAATAATAAGACAAAGGCCAGTTTTACTATGTTCTTTTATGTTTTGCATTTTATTCCACAACTTATAAGCGCAAATTTCCGAATTTTGCTTGGATATTGGGTTTCCTCTGGTGATTATTGGACATTCGATTCCATTATTCCGGAATAAACCTAGCCATGTCTTTTAATATTTCTAATCCGGCGCGGATTCTCTCTTTTGAGCTCTTGTGAGCAGTTATTGTTCTTCCTGCTACGAGAATTGTGGCTCCATCTTTTATAGCGTTTCCCGGAGTAAATATTCTTTTCTGATCTGCTCCGGCGGTGGAGGCTTCATGGATTCCTTTTATTCCAGGCGTGACAAATATAAAACTTTGCGGCAATTTGTCTTTTATCGCGTATAAGTCTGCTGCTGAACATACTACGCCATCTAGTCCGGCCTGTTGTGTGAGTTTTGCCAGTCTTAATACTTGCTCTTCCACTGGGCATGGTACGTTGATTTCATTATTAAGAATATTTGAATCAATGCTAGTAAGAACTGTAACGGCAATAATTTTAGGGCGCCTTATCTTCTGTCTTTCTGAAACAGAATTTGCTCCGTCAAGCGCAGCCTTCATCATTTCAAGGCCACCCAAAGCATGTACATTGAACATATATACTCCAAGTTCAGTGGCCGCCGCCGCCGCGCCTTTCACCGTGTTGGGGATATCATGGTATTTGAGGTCTAAAAAAACTTCCCTTCCATGCTCCTGGATAAGTTCTATTACAGTTGGACCAAAACGCGTAAAAGATTCTTTTCCAATTTTAAAGAGTCCGACGACATCTTTAAGTTCATCTACGCGTTCTCTTATCTCTTCCAGAGAGTTTAACCCATCAAGAGGCAGACAGAGCCTTTTTCTTGCCAATTTTTCTTTGTGTGAAAGATTCATAATTATTTCAAAACTTTCGGGAATCCTGCTTTTGCCCCCCATTCGAACGGATCAAGCCTCCATTCTCTGAGAATCTGGGCTTGCTTTTTTGTGACATATTTTGTTTTGACGGCTGCTTCTATGAGAATGTCATAGGTGAGCACTGGAATGACTTTGCAAGGTTTGCTGAGATTGTTGAACTCATTAACGGCATTGAGAAGGCCATAGCTGAATATCGAAAGGCAATAGTCCGCTGCACCGTTGGCATTTCTAACTGCCTGAATAGCCTTAGCCGAGCTGCCGCCAGTAGAAATTAAATCTTCAATTACCACAGTTTTTTTTCCCGCAAGATCGCTATCGGCATCTATTCCTTCTATTTGATTTTTGAGACCATGCGGCTTTGGCTTTTCGCGTATATAAATAAACGGAAGATCTAATTTATTAGCTAGAGATACACCATGCGGAATTCCGGCTGTACTTGTTCCTGCAATTACTTCAGCTTTTATGTCTTCAGTTTTAATTATGTCGAGAAACCCATCAATAATTAATTTCCTGTATTCGGGATAAAATAGAAACATCCTATTGTCGTTATAGATAGGCATAAAATAACCTGAAGCCCATTGGAACGGTTTTTCTGGATTGAGCTTCATCGCTTTGATTTTCAATCCGGCCTCAGCAAGTTTTAATGCAAAGTTATTCATTGACTTAACTCCTGACATTTTGTTTGCTCGTCATGGCAAATAAGTTTCATGCTTGCCATCCCGTGCACTTGTCGAACATATTTTCATTTTAAACTGTGCAGGAATCTTATCACACTTTAGTAAATTATCGAGCCTATATAAGTACATTTGGGGAAGAAACAATTCTTCTAAGATTTAGATGTATAGAAATTTCACATAAATAGTTATATATCTCACTTGCTTAAGTAAAATGATGACATAAAGTGGAAATAAGGTTAGCCTTTAAAATTAAAAAACAAAGGAGACGAAATGTACGAACTAGATAAGTTCATGATGGAGCTTGAAAGGAAAAATCCAGCACAGCCGGAATTCATTCAAGCGGCAAAAGAAGTTATTGAAACCGTTATTGACTTTGTTAATGAAAACCCTCGTTATGTAAACGGTAAAATCTTAGAAAGAATAACTGAACCGGACAGAGTTTTTAGTTTTAAAGTTGAATGGGAAGATGATAATGGAGATATTCAGATTAATAAAGGTTATCGTGTTCAATTCAACAATGCAATTGGTCCATATAAGGGTGGTTTAAGATTTCACCCAAATGTAACTTTAGGAACTTTAAAGTTTCTAGGGTTTGAGCAGATGTTTAAAAATAGTTTGACTACATTGCCTATGGGGGGAAGCAAAGGCGGCTCTGATTTTAATCCTAAGGGCAAGTCAGAATCTGAAATTTTGAGATTTTGTAGATCCTTTATGACTGAGCTTCAAAAATATATAGGGCCCGAAACAGATGTTCCTGCAGGAGATATTGGTGTTGGCGGAAGAGAGATCGGCTATATGTATGGGCAATACAAAAGAATAAGGAATGAGAATACTGGAGTATTAACTGGTAAAGGTATTAATTGGGGAGGTTCTCTGGTGCGGCCAGAAGCTACAGGTTTTGGTTCGGTTTATTATGCCAATGAAATGCTAAAAGTTCAAAACGATACTTTTAAAGGGAAAAGGGTTTCTGTTTCCGGTTTTGGCAATGTTTCCTGGGGTGTGTGTATAAAAGCTACTGAACTAGGTGCAAAAGTTGTTACGATATCTGGTCCTGATGGATATATTTTAGATGAAAATGGTGTAGGCACTCAAGAAAAATGGGACTACTTATTAGATCTTAGAGCTTCTAATAATGATGTTGTGGCGCCTTATGCTGAAATGTTCGGTGCTAAATTTTTCCCCGGCAAAAAACCTTGGGAAGTAAAAGTAGATATGGCATTTCCATGCGCAATTCAAAATGAGCTTGATGAAAAAGACGCTAATGCGCTCATTGCCAATGGATGCAAATATGTTGTAGAAACTTCTAATATGGGATGTGCCGCTGATGCTGTAACTGTATTTCATAATGCAAAAATTCTATTTGCGCCAGGGAAAGCGGCTAATGCCGGTGGAGTAGCAACATCCGGACTTGAAATGACGCAAAATAGCATGAAGCTGTCATGGACGAAAGAAGAAGTTGACGCTAGACTAAAACAGATTATGGTAGCTATTCACGAAGCCGGCTTAAAATATGGCAAAAGAGATGATGGCTACATTGATTATGTTAAAGGTTCTAACATTGCCGGGTTCAAAAAAGTTGCTGACGCAATGCTTGACTTAGGTTATTAGTTTTCCTTTGTTTGTGCCCAAAGTGATAACAACAAGTCTCCATGGCGGTTATCCCTCCCGTGGAGGCTTGTTTATTTAAGGCGTTAGTTTTTTAAGAATTCGTTGGTTTGCAGACAATTCCCTTGCTTTTTCTCCCATCAATTTTTATAACAGCTGGGTGTAAGAATTGTACATGGCGCACATATTTATTTTCAAAAAGTTCTTTTTGTTTATTAAGGAAGGCTACATCATAAAATCCATCTTTAATGAAAGAATTGATGGTGAAATAGCCGACTTTAAAAGATGTGAGATTTTGGAAAAAGTGAGTGCCCTGGCTTGGATCAATATGATAATTATTCAAGCCCGATTCAATAATAAGCCGAGCGGCTGAAATTTGTGACCATTTTACGGGTATTCCCAGCCATGGATCGTTTGGCCCCCATCTCCCCGGACCTATGAGGATGTAATTTTTCTTGTCCTCGATAAAACGAGAGTTGAGCTTATCGATAGTAGTTGCAATAAGTTTTGTATCAGCAGGGTTAAAAGCTTCAGGTTTCACGTACACGATATCAAAGACATTATCGATAACTCCGTTGCCTAAAGCCTGATTACTGGAAAGAATTATTTTTTCCTCAGTATATTGCTCCAAGTTTATCTGATTTGTTTCTTCGCTTTCAACAATGGGGCGGATTTGCAGAACATGAAAAGTTTGTGGCTGGCCTTTTTGAGTATCGAGACTGGCTGAAAATTCTATTTCTACCTGACAGTTCATCTCCTGCTGTCCGATTGTCAACAACTTTTGAAGAATATCTGCTAGCGGGAACGAGTTATATTTTAGGATATTAGCAAAAGTGATAATCTTTTTGCCGCCTTCATGTATCCCGTCGCGAATAGTATGATCATGGTAATCAAAAGTTGATGCCACGAGTTTGAATGATCTATCATTTTCTGCGTGCTTAATGTTGAGTTTTAGAAGGTTAACTGCTTCGTTTACAGATGGGTGGAATTTCTCAGGGGAAAGGTCAAGAGCATAAAATTCATTTTGGCTGTTGTTGGAGGGTAAATCAGATGTTGTGAGTTGCAATATCTTTTTAGGATATTTAGGGCAAAATCTCATGGAACAACCTCCATCAACAATTATTTTTCCCAGCCCGAAAGCTATATTAACGATTCCGTCTTCGTATTTTTCTGGTTCAATGGGGTAGAAATTGACAGAACGGGCTACTCCGGAAATTGCAGGATAAAAGCGATTTTCATATTTTCCGCCAGATATTTCTTGTATTACTATCCCCATTTTTTCTTGATCTATAACATTAGCTGTAGCTGCTATATAAGCCTTGCTCTCCTTGAAGAATACCGACGCATATACGCTTTTAATCGCCTGTTCCAATTGGTAGCACCTTACATTTTTATCATGGTGGTTATTCGGAATCATGAATGTTGAGTAAACACCTGCAAAAGGTTGGTAGTGGCTGTCTTCCAATAAGCTTGAAGAGCGCACGGCTAATGGGGATTTTATTGCCTCACATATTTCTTTTACATATTCCTTCGTTCGCAGCGGCACGGCAGCCCTGCTGAACCGCTCAATAACCTTCTCATCAGTTGTATCTGAGATAGCAAATTCATAAAGATTATTATCCTCAATAAATTCATCGTAAAGATCCGTAGTAAGTACTACTGTGCGTGGAATGGTAACTATAACATTACTCCATGCAGGCATCAGCTTATATTTGTTTATAAAAGAGTCAATAAATGCAATGCCCCTGGCTTTCCCACCCAGTTGTCCATCTCCCAGTCGGGTAAATATGGCGTATTCGTCCAGGCGATTTGCAATAATTCCGCGCCCCATTGTTTTTCTGTAATTTTTTATAGTATCGAAGAGGTAACTCCTGATTTCTTCTATGTTATTAAAGTCTTCAGTACTTTTCTGTGCGAACAAGTCGGCAATGGAGAATAATGCCCTTGCTTTAAACCAGCGTGAAAAGTGATTGTTAGATACATGGTACATTAGGGATTTTGCATCAATTTCTGAAATTTTTACCTGAAGTGACCTTAAGTTGTTGGCTTTATTTAATACAATATCTTTTTCAGGATCTCTGAATGCAAAATCTCCAAACCCATAATTTCCCTTGATATAGTTTTTCAGTTCAATAAGCAGAGTTTTTGAATACTTGTTGATAAAGTTTAAGCCTAATTCTTTCATTGTCCCAAGCTCCCAAGTTTCTGAAGATTGGAGTAATATGGGTATTCTTGAACCATCCTTTCTGATTAGTCGGGCTAGTTTAATACCTGCTTCCTTGTCCATTTGTCCTTGTACGCAATAGGAAATATCAGAAATGACTCCCAAAAGGTTGTTCTTATATATTTTGTAAAGATGAGCGGCTTCTTCAAAGGTTTTAGCTAGTAAAATTTTGGGTCGTGCTCTCATTCGAAGTGTTTTTTGGTGTTCGTTGAGCCCCTCTGTCATCAGTTCAACAGTTTGATCAAAAATCGCCTGATAGATAGTAGGTAAATAAGACGAATAATACCTCACAGAGTCTTCCACGAGTAAAATAGCCTGTACTCCCTTCTGATTTATATCATAGTCGGCATTCATTTTATCTTCTAACAGCTTAATGATAGCTAGCAACAAACTGGGATTGCCTAACCAGCAGAAAACATAGTCGATAGAACTGAGATCTTCATTGATAAGTTTAATAGATACTTCTCGTGAAAAGTGTGTGAGGGCTACAACAGGAATGTCTTTGGATCTTTCTTTAACTTTTTTTGCCATTTCAAAAGCATCAGTCTTGCCAATGTTGAGCATGGTTATTACTAGGTCAAACTTTTTCTTTTCTAGAAGTTCAAAGGCTTTTTCTGATGAGCTTACCTGAGTAAATTGGGGAGGATACCGAAAATTTTTAGATGCATACTCCAGGAATATCTTTTCGTTTATACGGCCATCTTCTTCAAGTATAAATGCATCATAATTAGAGCAAATTAGAAGCACATTAATGATACGCCATTGCATGAGGTTTTGGTATGATATGTCATTGAACTCATAACTGTCGGTAGAATAAAGTTCATTGTAGTTGTGTTTTGTGTAAGATTTACTAGTATGAATGATTTTATTTTCTCTGTGCACAATCTATTTCTCCAGGTAAAAATCGCATTCCTAACTAAGCATATCTTAAAGATGGTGTCGAGTCAAGAATAAGGTACAAGGAATTAAAATGCCGATTTTAAGTTTTTCATTTCTTCTTTTATTGGAACTTCGAGCTTCGGCATGGGGTTCGGCATCTTTTTAAAATTCTAATTCTTTTGTTTTTCTTTTTCCAGAAACGTCCCAGTAAATTCTACATTTCTTGTTATTCATGTCAAGAGCCAATGTCCAAATGGTTTTAATGTCTGAAAAATTTTGGCAAGTATAACTTCCTGGTATTCCCAAAATCTTAATGATGCTGTCAATCTTAAATTTGGCTTTCTCAAAATTTATTTTCTGCAAAGTTTCATAATATCTGATGAAAGTGTTATGGGTGGGAACTCGTTTTAATACTGTATCTTCTTCTGCTAATTCGTTATCAACATAATGATTAGTCTGAATTAAAACATCTTCTTTTGGATAGATAACTTTGAATTTTTTTGAGGTATGTTCAATTATTGCCATATCTCCATTTTTGTCAGCGATAAAGAAGTTTTTTGGGCAGCAAAGCGGAACTCTTTCAAAAACTTTTATTGCCTCTTTTACTGTTTCGCAGCTTTCCGCAATAATTTTTGTCATGTGGATACAAGAAACTCCATACGCCCATTGATCCGCGTACGCGAATGTAATTCCGATAAATAATCCCTTATTGTTTATTGTGTCATCTGCGTTATAAAAGAAATATTTTGGCTTTGCTGTAGAGCGACTGACAATCCCCATATCAGTTATTGCTATAAAAGAATTTCTTTCGGGATTAATAACTTTATATGCCTCGAATATTTTATCAGTTTCGGGAATCCAATCATAATTTCTACCTACAAAAAGATTATTTTTGACTTTACAGCCAAAGATTGTGCACGCCTTATCTAATCCAAAACTGTTTCTATAATAAAAAATTTCGCTCGTTATAAAATCATAAATCAGCTTTTCCTTATCAAAATCCCCACACATGGCCATGCCGCTAAATTCTTCTAATATTTCAGGATAGTACTTTTTATAAACATTAAGTTGTTTTTTATGAAGAACGGGGTCAATTTTGACTTTGTCAAAATTCATTCCGTTTGCTTTGAAAATCTTGCCCTGCTGTTGGCCAATTTCGAAAAAATTACCTTTGAATGTTTTGATGTTCATCAGCCTCTTTATTTCAACCTTTTTAGCGCCAGGATACCTGTCTTATATTTTTTCAAATTCTATGGCGGATCTATTCAACTACGCTCCAGCTTCGTCGCTACCGCCTCTATAAATGATGACTTATATTCATGATAAACTGATGACGTTTTTCTTAACCTGATAATTTTAAAGCCTTTCAGTTTTTCTGTCATATATTCTTTTGTGAAAAAATGTCTGACATGGCCTTTTCGGTACATATTTTCCCCAACTTTTTCACCTTCCCCAAAAAGCGCATCGTCAACTGACTTACACTTTATAAAAAACAACCCGCTTTTTTTCAAAATGCTAAAGGAGTTATCAAAAATTTTATTTATAGTTTCGTCATTAAAATAATGTAAACTCAAATGAGCGTAAATTACATCAAAAGAATTTTCTCTAAAATTGATAGCTCTGATATCTTCTGAAATATATTTTATTTTTTTGCTTTGCAATTCTATTTTACTAATTCCGCCATCGGCAAAGTCAACTGCAGTAACTGACAAGCCTTTATTGGAAAAATAAACTGAATCTCTGCCGTCTCCACAGCCCAAATCTAATAACGATCTAAGTTTTTTAGGCCTAATGAGTGCGTATGCACTCTTGGCAAAATTATTCGCTGGTTCTGTTGGACGACCTACCCATTTATTTTCCCAATAGCTTAATTCGCTCATATTTATTTCCAACAACATGTTCAAGAAAGAGTTTTTCAATATGTCTGGCAGAGAGAGTGGGGCTAGCTACGCTTAAAATTCGTCGGATAAATATTCGTTTTTAGGTATTGCTTTTCCACGCAGATATATCCGTCAAAACTTTAGTTTATGGCGGAGAGAGTGGGATTCGAACCCACGGTAGAGTTTCCCCTACACAGCATTTCCAATGCTGCGCCTTCGACCACTCGACCATCTCTCCATAAAATTTAAACAACGAACTGGTAATGTATACGTAATGAAATAATTAGCAAGTTTAGATCCTAAAACAAATTATAGCTTTTTCTTGAAGATTCTGAGGTAGTGTAAATTCTTTTCTGTAAACTCAAAATTTGAATAGAGGGGGCAAATAATCATTCTTTAAACTAATTACAGGGGTGAACCCACTTTATACTCACAGGATTTCTATTTCTCTCTGGTAATCTGTGGCGTCCAGCAATAACTCCAGTTCATCCGGTTCATCAACTTCCATTTCAAAAAGCCACCCGTCTTTATACGGAGAAGCTTGAAGAAGCTCAGGCTGTCGCCTCAAAGAGGGATTGGCTTTTGTTACCCTGCCGGTAAGCGGGCATGGTAAGTCATATAGTCCTCCGGTGTGGTGAATTGTAATACAGTTGTCTCCAATATATAATTCATCACCTACTTTTGGAAGATCTACGGCCTCTATTGATTCCAAGATATCCTGTAAATCATCGGTAATACCTATGACGACGAGATTGTCATTTACTTTTACCCAGGCGTGTTCAATTGTATACAATAAATTTTTAGGTACGTGCATTCAAAATCCTCAATTTATGGACAGGTTGATATTTTGTATTTACATATAGATATAATGAATCCGAAAAAACATTGCAAGAAGAGTAGGTAAAAAAAATAAAATTTTATGCAAAAAAACAAAAACTTTTAAAGAATTTCGCGATTTTAGTGAGATAAAAGAGGATTGGAGAAGCATTTATTACGTCGCCGTTAATGAGTTTTAAGAAGAGGCGGCTTTCAAAGACTGTTGTTCCTACTGAAAATTATTGTATAATACATTTTGAGAAGTGGGGTGGTACATTTCTAAATAAGAAATAAAAAATATAAAAGGAAGCAAGTCATGAAGAAGCCAATTTTATATCTCATCGGCGGGCTGCTGGCTAGTTTTGCAGTCTCAGCACAACAATTTGAGGATACAATCACAGGTAGGGAAGGCGATGAAGGCGTACAGCAAATACAAGACAAAAGTGATGTATCCATATATGGACTAATTGCACAAAATTTAGAAGTGCTTAATCAAAACATAGCTGTTGCGGAGGCCGCTATAATATCCAGCAAAGTAGATATAGCAATCAATAAGGCGGTTATAAAAATAAAACAAACAAGAAACCTCACGGATAAGGATGAAGACGACAAAATGGTCGATGCGGTTAGAAAATTAGCCGAAAAGATACTTCAAGATAAGAGTAATAACTATTCCGATAAACCAGGGCCTATCCGCAAATCCCAGGATTTTGGCAGATAGAAAATTCTAGATAGAGATGAGATGTATAGACAACTTGTTTTTGATGAAATTTTGCAAAAATTGCTGTACATGAATTTATTGGAATTAATTTACAGCATCATCTATTTCGATTTCTTGGGATAAATATCTCTCCATCTTCTGGCAGCCCAGAGCCATTGAGAAGGATTTTCTCTAACTATCTGTTCGAGTTCATCATTGATTTTTTGCGTTAATATCTGTGCATCTTTGGCCATATCTCCTGATGGAGTTATGGTAAAAGGGCCTCTCATAAGCAATTCAAAGTGAAAATGATCATCAAGCCTTTTTGTTACGATAAGAAGCAATGGAGCGCCGGTCTTCAAGCTTAGCAGGGCAGGGGTATCATGAGTCCTCACTGGCAGAGAGAAAAACGTGGTTGCTGCTCCATTATTGTCCCCCGGATGCTGGTCTATTAATATTCCCAATAATTTATGCTGTTTAAGCCCGATAAGGAGTCGCTTTAGTGCTCCTTCTTGGGGATATATTTCCTGTTTGAATGATTTTCTCTTAGAGAATATATATTCGCTTAACTTGGGATTGTCCATTGGTCTTCCCACGCTTACTATACCTCGAAAAAGAAGAGATAAGCTTAGCCCTGAAATTTCCCAATTTCCATAATGAGCGCTTGCGCAAACTGTTCCTCTCGGATCTGCCAACGCCTGCTTTATTTCCTCAGAAATATTATATGTGACATATTTGTTTATATTTTCAGGTGTAAAAATCTGATCAAGTTTTACAAATTCTACAGCAACCTTCCCGAGATTAATGAAATTGTTTAAAGCTATATTTTTGGCTTCTTCATAATTGTTGGCGACGCCTGCGTGCAAAATATTTTTAATCGTGCGATTTCTATGTTTCCTATCACAGAAAAACCCTATTCGTGATGCCAGATTTGCAATGAAATACGCCACGCGCAGAGGCATGGCCCTGACTATTTCTATTCCAATCTTGGCTGGTATGAACTCAAGATTGATTATAGTGTTACCTTTATTCTTGCTAATAATGCCCTCAATTTCAGGGTGTTAAACCCTGCTTAAAAATTAAATAACTAGCTTATGAAAAGCATAAAAAAAGACATTCTTAATCTATGCTTTTTTTATGAGTATGCAATAAAAAAGAAGTGAAAAGTAGTTTTTATCCGGAGATGTGTATCTAGGAGATATCTGTGTTCCTACTCTCTTTTCCTGCAATAATCGAGATTGCGGCGCAGCTTATTACTGAGTTGAGAAGGAAAAGAAGGCCATTAAAAAAAGGTTCAAAAAGCATTAAAGCAAGAATTATAGGAGATGATGGTATTCCCAAGGGGTCTAGTACTATTTTTATTAAAGCTACCCACAAGACGGCCGCTGCTCCCAGTGCTGACAAACCTGCAGCGATAGAGCCCACAAAAATTATTATTATTTCTGAAAATCCTATAGGTATACCATACAATTGCATTGTAAAAATTGACGCGGCAGCAAACAATGCGATATCCGCATGAATTTCCATTCCCATCCAGAGCGGTGCGGTTGAGCCCACTTTGTTTTTGTCGAACCCAAGTTTTTTTGTCATTACTTTTATTAATGAGGGCATAGCGACAATATTTTCTGCTACAAATGACAGAACCATTGGTTCTTTAAGGGCTTTTAATATTGTAGCGAACGATTTTTTTGATGCATATTTTACAATTAAGATACTTATTATAAATATAATGAGAAACACAAATGCCAAAAGTGCTCCGAGGTTTAGCAGGGAAAAGAATATATTAAAGTCCAAACCAGTCGTTTCATTAGACATTAAGGAAATAATACCGAATGGTAAAAGATATAAAAGAAGCGTAAGAAAAATATTAAAAGCTTCAAATAGACTGTCGCATAAATTGATAAGAAATGCGCATGTAGTTGGGGGTATATACTTGAAAAGTAAGCCGAAAATAATAGAGAAAATCAGTATCTCGACCGTTTTTTTGTTAGCCAGAGAACTAAATATGTTGCTAGGGAAAAAACCTGCTATAATTTTTAGTATGCTGGTCTCCTTTTTCTTAACTTCTTTTTCTGTGTCGAGTTCCTTAATGAAATAATAGTTTTTAAGGATGCTTTTGTCTTCTATATTGTGGTTTTCCCCGCTGTTTATTATAAGCTTTCCTAAATTCTTTGTAGTTTCTGCAGTTGGAGCAGTAATTGGAGATATTATAAAGGTTGACAGAATACTTACTCCAGAAATCGCAGAAAAAGTAAGAAACAGAGTAATAAAAATTTTTATTATGAATCCCGAAGAATCCTTAGATATGATAATTTTCCCTATGCTTGATATTATTATGATAGGAAGCATGATCGTACAACACATTTCGATTAACTTAAAATATATTTCACCGAACGGTTCAATCGCTTTTGTAACCACCGGCGCATAAACTCCGATTATGACTCCCAAAGCCAGAGAGATAATAATGGTCCAATAGCTACTTAATATGTACTTAAGCCTTTTCATTTATCTCCTCACTATTCGCATTTATATGCTTCTGGATATTTTTCAATAAGATCATCTACATTAAAGTAAAAATCATGAGATTCCAAGTATAAATTAATATAGTCAAACAGATTGGGATTTTTAGGTGAAATTCCGATAGCAATATTGTCATTTTGGTATTTTAATACGTAAGCAGTAGCTGTCAGAGCAATTTCAGGATGTTTTCTGGAAAGCAATGTTATTTCATTTTCATCACCTAGCACAGCAAGTATTTCATGATTAGTTAGTGCGTTTAACGCTTCTTGAAGTGTAGGGTATTCATATATTTGTGCTTTTGGGAAAAGATTATCCGCAAATTCTGCATAGACACTTTCATGAACTCCGATTTTAAATGCATTTTTACACATGTATTTATAGGGATTTTCTCTTATGTTGAGCTCTATAGCTTCTTTTTTGCAAACGATTAAGGACTGGCGCAGCCGAGCATATGTGTTGGAAAAGTAAACATATTTAGATCTATCGAATGTGTGGCTAAGTTCCCCTACAGCTATATCTATTTCTCCAGTATGAAGCTTTTTGAAGAGTTCAGTCTGGTTTGCTATATTATTATCAAATACTGCTTTTACTCCCAAATGCCTCGCCAAAGAGGTGCTTATTTCTATGTCAAGCCCATCTATGATTTTACCTTCACTATCCTTTATAAGGAATGGAATATCGCCACCTTGATATATGCCAACGTTCAAAGTGCCTCTTGTTATTATTTTTTTAATATCTGGGAATACTTCGGACTTAGAATATTGTTCATATCCCATGCTTGTTTTTTTGATAAGTTTGCCAGAACTATTTTTTGTTTTATCAGTATGTTGTTTTACGTTTTCCTTTCCACATCCTGTCAGGAATATAAGAAATGTCACGACGCAAAGAGCATATATAGTTTTTTTCATCTATCTATTCCTCTGACTACAATATTTTGATGTTTGGACAGGTGTTAGCTGTAATCGTAGCATACCTGGGGGCGTTAAACAAGAGCAAAAGGGTAGTAAGAAAATAGGAAATATTTATTAAGGTGCCTGCTCTCTACATAATTAAGTATCAAATTACTGTGAGCGTAATAAAATTGAAACAAACAGACTTAACATAGTTCGCTTGAGAGGCATAATGAATTAATCCATTTTTCTAATATCAGATAGTACTCTCTTGTTAATGCCGGAAATTCGCTGCCATTAAGAATGTGGTTTATTAACAATGAGAGGAAGTTCTTATTTCTTTTTTGATCTTCCTGAGAATATGCCAGGTCTTCAGGTAGAAGTCCGTTTTCGTAAAGGTATGCAAGTTTAATGAAAAATTGTTGGCATCGTTTGTTGTTCGTTAAAGAATCAATATACCGCAATAATGATTTGTAGAGAACAGGACACGATACTCCATAGTGTTTGTTTCTCATAATGAATGGCACAATTTCAAAGGCTTCTGTGAATCTTTCTGGTGCGTTTGCAAGAGCATCATGGGTTTTTAAAAGTTCTAGAGTTGTGGGCGATATTAATGCCTTATTTCTATCATAAAAGCTTACCGAAAAAACTCTGAAATAATCGACTTCAGGAAAAGATGTTTTAGAAATTCTTCTAGCGCCTTTTAAAATAAAATCTATTTTTCCCACATCTGGGCTTAGCCCGGAAACAATAAGACTGCTCTCCTGGTAGGCAGTTTTTCTTAATACTATAAATTCTGTAGAAATAAAACGGTTCATAAAATAAAATTAACTCTTTTAGACTCTTGCAATAAGATAGCACACTTTTACAGGCGTTTATAGATAAAAAGTGTTGAATCCTTTGAGTATTGAAACATACTTGTTATCTGGTAGTATAATTTGTATTCATTAATGACTCAGCATGTCAGTATTTAAGGAATAGGAGCTATGAACAGTATAGAAGATAGGCAGCTTAAGATAACCTTTGATAATAAAGAAGAAACAACCTGTTTTCCGGGGACTCTAGTAAAAAATATTATCAAGAAACATAGAACCTATGATCCGGACCGTACTTATATAGGCGCATTGGTAAATAACAGGGTGGTAACCATGACCTACCCGGTGGACGTAGATTCAGAAATAACAATGCTAACGATGGCTGACTCTCATGGCTGGCGTGTTTATAGAAACTCTGTGGCTTTTCTCCTTTCTAAAGCGGCCTATGAATGTTTTCCTGAGTATCAGTTGGAAATCAAGCATTCCCTGAACGAAAGCTTTTACTGCTCCTTTGATGGCGTTGAGGAAAAAAAACTGCCCGAAATTTTGGTCAAGATTGAGCAGCACATGCGAAAAGATGTTGAAGATAGGCTTTCTATAGTGAGAAGAAAAGTTCTTCTTGAAGATGCTATTTTTCATTTTGCGTCGAAGGGAAGGGAAGATAAATGTAATCTTTTAAGGTTTCAGAACCCCCCCAAAGTTGCCGTTTATCTCTGTGGAGATTTTGTAGATCTTGCTCACGGAGCGCTCTCAGAGGATACAAAAGATCTGGAGCACTTTAAACTTTTGCCCTATGACTCAGGGTTTATTTTGCAATTTCCAGAAAAAAAACTGCCGATACAATTTGTGGAATTCAAAGAGCAGAAGCATCTGTTCGATATATTCAAAGCCTATTCAAAATGGGGAAAAACGATAGGAATAAAGACTGTCGGCAATTTAAATGAAATAATAATTCGTGGAGAATTTAAAAGGCTGGTTGATGTCGAAGAATGTTTTCAGGAAAAGAAAATAGCTGAAATAGCTGATTGCATATATGCTCGCAAAGATGACGTAAAATGGGTGCTTATTGCTGGTCCGTCTTCATCAGGGAAAACTACATTTGCATATAGGCTTTTGACTCAGCTTAAGGTTAATGGGATAACACCTGTTGTAATATCAGTGGATAACTATTTTGTAGACAGGGAAAAAACGCCGAGAGATGAAAGTGGCGACTACGATTTTGAACACATAAATACTCTTGATCTTGATTTGCTGCAAGAGCACTTAAGTCTGCTGGATAAAGGAGAGGAGGTAGAGATTCCGATATTTGACTTTAAAGAAGGCAGGCGGATGTGGACGGGGCATAGAATCAAGCTTAAGGATCATGAGGTTGGAGTCATAGAGGGCATACATTCCTTAAATCCTGTAATGACCAGCATTTTGCCTCCTGAAAGAAAATATAAGATTTATATTAATGCTCTCACACAGCTTAACCTTGACTATAACAACCGCATATCGACTACAGATTGTAGGCTAATAAGAAGAATAATACGAGACCATAGAACAAGGGGCAACAGGGCGCTAAAAAGCATGAAAATGTGGGAAAGTGTTAGGGTTGGAGAGAAGCGCTGGATATTCCCTTACCAACAGCAAGCAGACATTGCATTTAGTTCAGCCCTTAATTATGAACTTGCGGTACAAAAGCCGCTGGTAGAGCCGCTTCTCTGTGAAATAAAGCCATGGCATCCGCAATATTCCGATGCTAGAAGAATATTGGATTTTCTTTCAAACTTTGTTCCGGCTCCGTCTTATGATATCCCTCGAAGATCGCTGGTGAGAGAATTCATTGGAGGTGGAATTCTAGGATAAGAAGAATTTCTTCGCAAATAAGTTGGAATGAATTTTTCCGATCAGTTGAACCCTTAAATAAAACTTGCATCTGAGTTGCGTGGTGGCGGGATTAAATTAACAAGATTCAAAATGAGGAGGTTTTTAGGACTCTTTCACTATTTTAGGTGCGAATAAGTCTATGTTACTGATAAAAATATCAACAAGGGTAGGATCAAATAAAACGCCCTTATTTTTTTTAAAAAAATCAGTAACTTCATTAATGCTCCAATTGTCCTTGTAGACTCTCTCAGAAATCAATGCATCAAATACATCTACAATAGTAACTATTCTTGCGGATAAAGGAATATCCTCTCCTGCCAATCCATTGGGATAACCCTTTCCGCACCATTGCTCATGGTGATAAAATGCAATATCTTTAGCCGTACTTAAAAGTAGGGAATTGCTGTTTTCTAACATTTTGGCCCCAATACTCGTATGACTCTTTATGATTTCAAATTCTTCGGAATCAAGTTTTCCTGGTTTTCTCAATATTTGATCACTAATTCCTATTTTGCCAATATCGTGCAGCAAGCTGGCCTGCCCTATAATTTCCGATTTCGATTCGTCTAAACCACATTTTCTTGCAAGAAGTTTGGAATATTCACTTATCCTTTTGACATGGGTTCCGGTATCTGTGTCTCTTTTTTCTGCAGCTATGGCAAGGCGTAAAATGGTATCTTCTCTGGAAAGTTTAAGTTCTTTTGTCCTTTCGTCTACTAGATCCTCCAACGAGTTGTTGACATTCTTAATCGTTGCTATCATTTTAATAAATTCTTTGGTAAGAGTGCCAATTTCATCTTTTCTTGTTGAGTCTATATTTACTGTTAAGTCTTTTGTAGTTTGTATGTTGTGGATATTATGCGTTAGACTGGAAATAGGAGTTATTAAAAATTTTTGCACCACTTCGCCGGAAACCAATAATAATATCACACACGCAATCAGTACTGCTACAACAAAAGAATTCAGGGTTTTGCTGGCAATCAAGTAAATATCTCTGGGGACAATTACTTTCATTAGCAAAGGATTTTCTTTTCCAAGTACTCCCAAATAAGAATACAAAAACAGTTCATCGTTTTTTTGAACAGCATAAGAAAGATGATAGCTTTTATCTATCCCGTCAATTATATCCTTAAAGTTGCCATAGTTATTTCTAGTGATTTCGTACAGTTTAAAGGGAACCTTTATACTATCAGAAAGAGACTTTATATAATCGGCGGTAAGAAATCTCCCTGTTATCACACTTCCTCTACAGCTGGTTCTGTCCGATTTTAATATAGGGCTTAATGCAATCATTATCGGCCCGTAGCTGCTCATCAAAACCCCGGAAATCACATTTTTTTTGTAATTTATCATTTTGTCATTATATAAAAAATTTTCATATTTTGTCAGGATTAAATTATTAACTTTTTCTAAGGCTATGGTTTCCGATATTCCTGGATTCAAATGTTTATTTAAAACTTTACCCCAGATTAAAACTTTATTTTCATTATAAAAAAGAATAATATCGAGATTGTTGTCCGAAAAGGTGCTGGCTGTCAGATTCACATTCTTGTAAGCCTCGTTCCCTGTGTTTACAAAGTTATAAGTATCATCCCACGTCGCCCAATCATGTGCGGTTTCCGACATGGTTTTTAATGCGTTTTTTATTGTGTCCTGGGAACGTCCGACATCTTTATCAGCTAGTGAAAGTTCTATTTGTTCAATGGATGGTATCAGGAAATATTCGTAAGACAATAGAACTATTATTGTGCTTATTATCATGATAGCCAGCAAAATCAAAGAGAACTGATGTCTTAATTTCATGCTATATAAAACCTAAACTACAGATAATATTTAGATAACGATCTAGTCGTACATTATAAATAATAATATCAAATTATACCATGTGCAAAACTCAGAAAACTCGGCTTAAAATGCATAGTTGGTAAAAAATGCTGTCGTCGTTAAAAAACCAGACACCAGGCGCCTGCAATAAAAAACCCTGAAACTTAGCAGTCTAGTTTCAGTGTTGATAATATCAAACGATTAAGCTGTATGCATTACTTCATGTCGTCTACCACCCAATCGGAATCATACATTTTTATTCTTAATTTGCTAGGGGAGGTGGAGATTTCTGGGAATCGTGAGACACAAGAGGTGTCCCAATTAAAAGCATTACCTGCGTATAGCGAGGTTGTATTTATTCCTGCGGCATATGCATAAGCTTCGATTGGTGTTTGGTTTCTTCGTATTGTATGATATCTGTTAATCAGATCTTCAGCAGAAAGATTTTCGATATAGTATTTGGATATGTCACCGTATCCTAAGCAGTAGTTGTGTAACACTCGTATGGCTACATATGGGGATGGGGATAATGAACGCAATTTGCGATATACATCGGACCATTGGATAGTCTTGGCAATGTTCTCTACAGTGAAAAGCATTCGTAGGTGCATTGAGTTTGGGCTTGCGCCCGCTGAATGCAGATCTTTTTGGGTGATTATCAGCATTAGGTTGATTACAGTTTGTTTTAATTGTTCAGGTGTCATATCTCTTATATCTTGAGATATTTTTAGTTTCAGCTCTTCTTCATCTATACTTACCCCGCTTAGGGGATCCAGAGCAGGAGCTGCTTGCGTTACAGCAGTGGTGCCGAATAGTCCCCATGCTATGAGTCCAATGAAAATGTTTAACATGATTTTATTCATTTTTTACCTCGCGCGTGTTAATTTTGTTTGTAGTTTTATTCTCACAATTTGTGCTTAAAATGAATCATTCTTTAATAAAATGGGATATTATATCTCTATTTTTTTAACGGACTAATGGTATTTGTAAAAAACATGAAAATTTCGTTATCATCTTGCATGACGGCAATTCCAGCAAGATGATTTGCATTTCAGATAATCCGTGTTATGGCTGAAAAACTTTTAGCATTTCGTTTACGGAAGAGAGCTTTCCCTCGAGGTCGCAGAGGTGTTCTTTTGCGTTTTCAACCACCTCCTGTGGAGCACCGCTCAAAAACTTTTGATTCGAAAGTTTGGCTCTGGAACCATTAACCCAACCCTCGAGTTCTTTTTTCTGCTTATTAAGTTTTGCGATCTCTGATGCTATGTCTACGGCATCTTTCAGAGGGAGAAAAAGAGTGCCGCAGTTCAATACGGCAGAAGGTGTCTGGCCGTCAAATTCTTGAAACGCGCCGCCTGAGAAAATATCTAATTTTTCGGCACTTAGCATGTTTTTAATAATCTCGAGTTGCGACCTTATGAAAGCGGAAATTGTTTTGTCTTCAATTTTTAACGCAAAATTCACTTTTTTGCCGGATGGAATATTGTAGACAGCACGCATGTTTCGGCCTGCCCGGATGATGTCAAATTTTGATTCAACCATAGCTATTGTGGAGGTGTCATCTATTGTCTGGCCTATAGCTGTTTTCCTGAAAGAAGCTGGGTATTGCGCAAACATTATTGTTTCGCCATCTTCAAGGAATCCCATCAAGTGGGAAAGCTCTTCCGTAATATACGGCATGAATGGATGAAGAAGCATCAAAATCTTGTGCAAAACAAAATCAAGAACGGTAAGAACCTGTTCCTTGTCTTTACCATCTGCAAAAATACGTCCTTTCGAAGATTCTATGAACCAGTCGCAGAACTCGCTCCAAACAAACTCGTAGAGTTCATGAGTAGCCATGTGAAAACTGAATTTTTCGAGATGATTGGAAACGCTTTCTACCGTCGAATTAAGCCTTGAAAGTATCCATTTTTCATCAGCGGTGAGCTTTGAAAGGTCTACATTCTCAAGGTGTTTGAACCCTGAAGTTGTTTTGCCATGTATCTGTCTGAATCTGCAGGCATTCCAGATTTTGTTGGCAAAATTTCTGCCTATCTCGCACTTTTCATTGCTGTACCTGATGTCCAATCCTACTGGAGCTATATAAATTATTGAGAATCTCAAAGCGTCAGCTCCGTAGGTAGCAATAACCTCAAGAGGGTCAGGAGAATTGCCGAGAGATTTGCTGAGTTTTCTTCCTTGCGAATCCCTGATTATGCTGGTAAAATATACATTGCTGAACGGAATGTCGCCCTTGAATTCAATACCCGCCATAATCATTCTGGCAACCCAGAAGAAAATAATGTCAGGTCCCGTTACCAGATCATTAGTGGGATAGAAGTATTCCTGTTCGGGTGTTTGTTCCGGCCATCCCATAATAGAAAACGGCCAGAGCCATGAGCTGAACCAGGTATCAAGAACATCTTCTTCCTGTTTCCAATTGCCTGAAGCCGGTGATTCCATTCCTACATAAATTTCATGGGTTTCCTGATTGTGCCAGGCGGGGATTCTATGCCCCCACCATATTTGACGGCTGATGCACCAGTCCTGAATATTTTCCATCCAGTTAAAATAAACTTTTGACCACCTGTCAGGATAAAATTTTATTTTGCCGGAGCGAACAGCTTCTATTGCCGGCCTTGCCAGCTCTTTCATGTTGACAAACCACTGAGCGCTGACTCTCGGTTCAATCGGAACATCGCCTCTTTCGGAAAACCCGACATTATGCTTATGACTATCGGCTTTTACGAGAAGCTCTTGATCTTTCATCATGGCAAGAACTTTTTTGCGGCATTCAAAACGGTCCATGCCGCAAAATTCGGCGCCAGCATTTTCATTCATTGTGGCATCGTCGTTCATTATATTCACAACTTCGAGATTATGCCTTTTTCCAACAAGAAAGTCGTTGGGATCATGTGCCGGCGTAATTTTTACACAGCCTGTTCCGAATTCCATCTCTGCTATTTCGTCAGCTATGACCGGAATCTTTCTTCCTATTAGAGGCAAGTCTACTGTTTTTCCAATCAAATGTTTATACCTTTCATCGGCAGGATTAACAGCTACAGCCGTATCGCCAAGCATGGTTTCTGGTCTTGTTGTAGCTATTTCCAGGAATCCGCTGCCATCAGAAAGAGGATATTTAAAATGGTAGAACGTGCCGTTAACTTCTTTGTAGATAACTTCTTCATCAGAAAGTGCCGTCAGGGATGTCGGGCACCAGTTTATCATTCTAACCCCGCGGTAAATATATCCTTTGTTATAAAGGTCAATAAAAACCTTGTTTACAGCCTGGTTTAACCCTTCATCCAGTGTAAAACGCTCTCTTTCCCAGTCGCACGAGCAGCCTAGTTTTTTAAGTTGTTCGATAATTGTTCCGCCGTATTCCTTTTTCCACGTCCAGACCTTTTCTATAAATGTATCGCGTCCGAGATCGTGCCTGGTTTTTCCTTCCTTCTCTCTTAACATTTTTTCAACACGACTTTCGGTAGCGATGCCAGCGTGGTCAGTCCCGGGGAACCAGCAGGCAGAATACCCCTGCATCCTTTTCCATCTTATCAGAATATCTTGAAGTGTATTGTTTAGGACATGTCCCAGCGTAAGTATCCCCGTAACATTTGGCGGAGGAATAACTATAGAATATGGCTTTTTATTCTTATCAACTATACCCTTAAAGTAGCCCCTCTCTTTCCATAACGGAAACCATTTCGCCTCAACACTGGCAGGCTCGTATGCTTTTGGGATCTCTTTTGAACTCATTATCTTCTGCGCTCCATAAAGTCTGTGTTAATTTCAATTATTGTATAAACAATAAAAAAAGCAGTCGGGCTTACCAGACTGCTCTAACTTCCAAAGCAAATAAATTTTTCAGACACTATGCTTTCTGAACTTTGCCTGAACGAATGCAAGACGTGCAAACCTTTACTCTCTTTACTTGGCCATTCACGCTAGCTTTAGCCACTTGCAGATTAGGTTTGAATGTTCTTTTGTTGTTTTTTACAACGTGCATTCCAATCCCGCCTTTTTTCTTGGCAAGACCTTTTCTTGTAATTGTACCGCCAACAACTTTCGTTTTGCCGCAGATATCACAAACAGTACTCATTTCGGCCATCTCCTTCAAAAAATATATAAACAACTATAATACTAAAAATGGTGGGTTTGCTGGGATTCGAACCCAGGACCCCCTGCTTAAAAGGCAGGTGCATCTACCACTGAGCTACAAACCCGAAAAACAGAGCTAATAAATTACTAACTATTGAAATCTAATCAAGCTGTAAAACGAAAAAATACCTTATTTTTTTAACTTAAAATTCTAATCACTTAAGTTTGTTATAACTTGCAGTTAAACTTATCCTTTCTTTTCAGTATCAAGAGAAGCATCCCAAATGCGCGTACAATTTCGCCCAGAACGTTTTGCGGCATACAATGCTCTGTCAGATCTCTCGATGGATTGCTCGGCCGTGACATCTGCGTCAATAAGCGTAAGTCCAAATGATGCGGTAATGCGGATTTCCTTGCCTTCGTAAGAAATACTGCTTGCGGCAATCCCTTCACGCAATAGTTCAATAATCTTTAACCCTGATTTTATGTCAGTATTTTGCATGACAATTAGAAATTCTTCTCCCCCATAACGAAACAGCTTGTCGTACGGCCTTAGGTTAAGCATTATATGGTTTGCTACCGAGGCTAAGACCTGGTCGCCTGCCAGATGCCCATGAATGTCATTGATCGACTTGAAATGATCCAGATCCACCATCGCAATGCAGCATGACTCAACATTTCGTTTAACAAGTTCCTGCAATTCATGCAATTTAGTCAACATGCCAATACGTGTGCAAGCGCGGGTGAGCGGGTCATGATTATACAATAAATCCTCAAGTTCATATTTCAGTGTCTGAAGCTGGAGGCGCAGATTATTAATCGAATTACTAAAATTTTCGTAATCAATAAAGGAAATTGCCTCACCAGTACTCTTTTTTATTAGCAATTTTGCGGCAAGCCGATGCATACGCTCATGCTCAGTCTCTATCGCAATAAAACCTGAATGCCCCGATTTGTGAAGGTCTTGAGCATAGAACCACTGTCCAAAACGGCACTTTCTGTGCGCATCATTTTCCACATCGCGTCCGTCGGGCGACATGCTGCATATCAAAGTGCGTAAAAGAGACTCATACCATTGATTGTGGTTATAAAGGGCTTGATCTAATTGCAACAGAGTATCCCTCAATTCGTTATTGTTTAAGTTCAGCATAGTCATTTCGTGTGCCTCCTTTTTTAATAAATAAAGCATTTACTCATGGCAGGTATTTTTTTGAGTAATTTTAAGTATATACTAATTCAGTGCAAGCTGTCAACCTTCTTAAGCTTAAATGCATTCAATTTACATTTAATCGGACGAAACAGAGGACAAGTATTATTCGGCAAAACAGAAAATTTATAGCATCTTCAAGAAGTTTAAGGATAAATTGGAAACGTAGAAAACCAGCAAATCTAACTCATACGCTTTTGCCGATGTCAGAAGAAAAACCAGAAATTTTATTCTGGCAGCTATATCTGAGCGTTCATCTTGATTATATTAATAATGAGAAAAAGAGAAGTTCTGAGCTAGTTACAAATAATAATAACATAAGGATTTTTAGAATGCCTATTTTTGAATATCAGTGCAAAGGATGTGGAAAAATTTTTGAAAAATTAACTTTTGATAGGGTTAAAATACCGGAATGCCCCTCCTGCAAATCTAGTGATACGGAAAAGAAATTGTCTATGTTTAGCGGAATAGTGTCAGGCTCAGATAAAAGCTGTCCTGCAAAAAGCACCTGCGAATCGTCAGGTCATACCTGCGGCAGCTGCTGCCCAATGCACCATTAGGATAGTTGGTGGTTGGTGGACAAACTAACAACAGTCAGCTGTAAACTTATAGATAAAAAGCGTTGCTGCACTCTGTCCAGAAAACGCTATTTATTCGTGCAGCTTAGCAATAAAAATTAACTAAACTAGTACAAATGTCGAATGCTGGTGAATGAGATGGAGGGCCTCGCTTCGTCGAGGCCGAAAATAAGTGCGGACGAGCCGACCCTGCTAAAACGCATGGTAAAAGCTCGTCCCTCCCTCCATATGATTTACCGAACTCTTACGATTAGCAAGGCCGCTTTCGCTCGAAAAAATAGTGAGCTTCATACAAACACACATTTACTAATCAAAACTAAAGACTGTTCGGACGAAACCTTATACTCCACATTTTTAGCTAAATGGGAACTGCAGATTTCGTGGCTTGAGCTGTCGGTGAGTTTGAAATCGTTTTCCTATATGCCGTTAAAAAGTTGCCAACGATGAAAGGCTTACTTAACTGCTTAAATTGAAATGTATTATGAGCCCTTGTTATGCGCAGTTTCTATTTTGCGTTTTTCAATCCAGGTCTTCATATTTTCTATTATCTCACTAAAAGGTAGCGCTTCAAAATCATTTGAATCAAGGCCCGCTTTTTTTAATACTTTGTCATTTTTATAGCTAAAGTCATTATATTCTAACCATATTTCCTTATATCCAGGAATATTTGTTTTTTGGGTCTTGAACCAATCTCTAACGACCTTAATTATTTTTTCAGGGTTGTTTTCGTGTGCAAAGATATCATTACCTGAAATATCTGATATAACTTGCTTGTATCTGTGCTTTTCTTTTTCAAGTATTAAAATTTTTTTATCAGAGTACAATTTATCATCAGATAATTTCAAACCAAAATCAATACCACATTCAAAAGGCATGTTAAATCTTGGAAGATCATTATCTTTTAATGGCTCCATCCTGGACAAATCATGAATTGAGTATTTTGAGTTAGATATCAATCTCTTAATTTGTGAAAGTCTAAATTCTCCGCTATCTGATGTTTCTGATATTTGAGGATTAATATTATTATATATCAGTGTAAATAATAATGGTTTTAAAAGTGGAAAATATGAATTATCAAATGGACAATTTATGAAAGCATTTTCCTGGTAAATCATCGCTAATATTTTTTTATTTCTTTTTTACAGTTGAATTATTAAGGATAATTTCAGAAGCCGACATATTAATCGCCTCATTTAAAGCGCTATCTATAGTTGAAAAAGTAGAAGTAACTTTCTTTAATCCTACAGGTTGCACTATCCATGAATCTTTTTTATTTAAAATTCTAACTCTCTTATTATTTGTGAAGGCTCCGTCACTTTTATGAACAACAATAGAAGACGCTGATTTTATATTTGCAGCAACTTTTAATGCATTAAATTCGGATGGTTTAATCACTAATGCTTTTTTAGCTCCTTCCTTTTTTACTGACCATCCATCTAAACTTTCAATAATATGAACAGTTCCACTGTTTACGGTTGCAGCTTGTCTAAAGCTTTCTAATAATTTGTTTTGCCTTAATTTTGCCATATCTTCCTGTATATTTTTATGTTGGTATTATTTGCATATCAGATAAACAAAGTTGTGGAGCTTTGTTCGGAGAGTGCGGCAAAATTTGCTACTCCTGCTATTTCAACGCCATCAATGAGTTCTTCGGGTTTGATTCCCATTACATTCATGGCCATATCACAGGCAAGAAATTTTACGCCTATTTCTTGCGCCTGTTTCATGAGCTCTGGAAGAGTCCCGACATTCTTATTCTTCATTACATGCTTCATCATAGCAGTTCCCATTCCCATCATGTGCATTTTTGAGAGAGCCAACTTTCCCGCGCCTCTCGGCATCATAAAGCCAAACATCCTGCTCAATAAGTCTTTCTTTACTAATGGTGGACTTTCTTTTCGAAGCACGTTTAAACCCCAGAATGTGCAGAATATTGAGACACCGTGCCCGAGCGAAGCAAAGCCTGTCGCAATTATCATTGCGGCCATAGCCTTATCCAGGTCATTTGAAAAAAGAACAATTGTGCTCTTTTTATTTTTCACCGTATTGCAGCTCGTATTGGTTTGAGAAATACAAGCCTCAGTTTTTCTGATAAGAGCCTCTATTCTATTTCCATCTTTTTTAATATCTGTCAAAACATTTCCGGTGGAACTGCACCAGGAAGGTAAATCTTTGAAAAACCCGATGTCATTTGCGATAACTTTTAGTACTTGCCCTACACTCAATAAATTTAAAGCTTCCCTTACTTTAACTATCGGACCTGGACACTGTAATCCGCAAATGTCTATTTCTTTGTCAAAATTCGGCGCCATATTCTCCTCAGTTTCAGACTTAAAAACGCCTTTTGTTGTAAAATAGTCATCACTAACTGCTGTAAAGGTTGTGGGCTGGTAAAGTTTCCAGACAAGATATCCTCCGCTCAAATTCTTAACTTTATAGCCATTATTCTTAAAAATTCTTTCCGCGATGTATCCTCGTAATCCGACTCTGCAAAATACAACAATCAGTTTTTCTTTTTGAAATCTACTAAGATTTTTCCTTACTGCTCCAAGGGGAATGTTTACTGCTCCCGGAATAGTCCCTGCCTCAAACTCATCCGGCCCTCTTACATCGACAAGGAAAGCATCTTCAGGAATATTATCGGAATTCACAATTTCAGATTTTCCGCTCAAAATATCCGAGCCGACAAAACCTGCAATATTGATGGGGTCTTTTGCGGAATTGTAAGGCGGGGCATAAGCCAGTTCGAGTTCTTCAAGATCATGCAAAGCAAGGCCGGTTCTTATTGCAATTGCGAGTGCATCTATTCTTTTATCTACACTCTTTCCGCCTACAATCTGAGAGCCAAGTATTTTTCCGGATTTGTCCGCTATTATCTTAACGAACATGCTCTCTGAACCAGGATAATACGAGGCATTCGATCCCGGCACTACATAATACTTGAAGTAATCAACTTTTTCAGCTTTCAACTTTCTCTCGTTGCATCCGACACAGGCGGCAGTAAGGTTAAATACCTTGCATATTGCAGTTCCAAGCGAACCTTTATATTCTTTTTCTGCTCCAAAAACATTGTCCGCTGCAATTCTTCCCTGCTTGTTAGCCGGACCTGCCAACGGGATCATAGTTTGTTTATTGAGGATCAAATCATTTACTTCTGCAGCATCACCAACAGCAAAAACATCAACGACATTTGTTCGAAGACATTTGTCAACGACTATTCCGCCTCTTGAATTAAGTTTTATTCCAGAATCCTTTAAGAATTCGGTATTTGGCGTCACGCCTATGGAAAATATTACGATATCTGCGGTTATGCATGAACCTTTGTCTGTGGTAAGTATAAACTTTTTGCTCGCATCTTTATCTATCTTAATAACGGATGTGTTGAGCATAAGATTTATGCCATTTGAAATCATTTCTTTTTCAAGAATAGAAGCCATTTCCTTGTCAAACGGGGGCAGAAGCTGATCAATTTTTTCGATGATAGTTGTTTTTATTCCCAGTCCAGCCAGGTTTTCGGCAACTTCAATACCGATAAAGCCTCCGCCCACGACTACCGCATTTCTGGCTCCATCTTTTATTTTTGCAATAATCTTGTCCATATCAGGAATGGTCCAGAGAACGTCTACATCGTTGTCTTTTATGCCTGGAATATCTGGAATAAATGGCATGGATCCGGGAGAAAGTATAAGTTTATCGTATGATTCGGTATAAACTTTTCCGTTTGATAAGTCTTTTACTGTAATTTCTTTTTTACTAGGAGAGACACTGATGACTTCATTTTTTATCCTGACTTCGATATTAGCCCGTTTTTTTAAAGCTTCCGGAGTCATTACCAGGAGGTCTTCTCTCTCTCTTATTACCTTTCCCACATGGTAAGGAAGCCCGCAGTTGGCAAAAGAAACATATTCCCCTTTTTCAAACAATATTATTTCTGTATCTTCACTGTTTCGCCTTGCTCTTGCCGCAGCACTGGCTCCGCCCGCAACTCCGCCAACTATTAAAAGTTTCATATAACTCCTTTATTTCTAGAATTCCGGCACTACATAGTTGCGGAAGACTGATAAATTACTTTACATCTTTTTGCGCAGGCATCAAACGTCTGCGCGGATTTCTTCGACTCCACCACCACTGTTTTATCTAATAGTTCGCGTACTTTTTCTGCCATCATGATGGCTTATGAGTTGTATAATTATAGTAAAGGCAAAAAAAGCAAACCCTAAATTTTATTAGAATAAACAAGTCTGGCAAAATGTTCAAAAGATCTGTCGTAAGTAGCTTCTGATTCAGCATTGAAACAGCATCCTGGAAGTTCTCTGTTTTTTAAATGATGACTCAAACATTCACAACATACGCCTTTTCTGGGACACGGGTCATAAGTACAATTACAGTGTTCTTTATTTGTATCTTTTTTACAGTTCATAAAACTCTCTATTTAGATATTCATTTAATATTCAGAAGCAATTTTATTAACTCGTTGTTTTTCATTAGACCTAAAGATCCTTTTTCTGCTTCTTTTTCAGAATAAGAGGTTATGGAATCAGGAGAAACATAAGGGGAAATTATCGCCACCGGAACCGGAGTTCTGGTATGCTTCTTGAGCTTTACAGGAACAGGATGGTCTGGCAATAGGGCAAACGATATGTCGTTTCTTCCTTCAAGCGCAGAAAGCACAGGGCCGACTATTTTTGAGTCGTAATCTTCTATGGCCTTTAATTTTAATTTAAGATCTCCCATGTGAGAGCATTCATCTATCGCTTCAACGTGCAGATAAACAAAGTCATGATCCTCGAGGGCACTGACTGCGGCGTCAGCCTTCCCTTTATAATTTGTATCAATAAACCCTGTAGCTCCCGGCACTTTTATCACATCCATTCCAGCGCAAATGCCAAGTCCGAATATTACATCCACAGCGCTAATAATTGCACCTTTTTTCCCTTCATACAAATCTTTGAATTTCGGCAATGCCGGACTTTTACCCGGGCTGTGCACCCATATCGAGTTTGCCGGATTTTTAACACCCTTGTTTAAATGATGTTTTGCCAAGAACTCGGCAGTTTTAGTTGTTATTTCTTTTATAAATTGAACCGTTATTTTTGCTTCAAAAGAATTATCTGTAAACATAGGATCAAGCTCTGAAAGTTTCATGCCCTGGCATGAATCGGGTTTCTGGCACTCTATATTTAAAGAAAACTCTTTTCCGTGCAACACCATTATATTTCTGTAGCTTACGCCGGAATGAAAAGTGACCTTGTCACTGCCAAAGTGCGCCTGAATATCTAACATCATAGCCTCAGCACTTTCATTTAGTACATGGCCGGCAGAATAATCTACAAGTACCCCGTCTTTTGTATGAACTAAATTACACCTGAACGCAATATCATCCGGAGCAAGTTTGATTCCCTGGCTTACAGCTTCTATCGGTCCTCTTCCGGGATAGTATTTCGACAAGTCATATCCGAGGATAGACATGTTAGCTACATCTGAAGAAGTCGGAAATCCTTCCGGTAGTGAAAGGAAAAGGCCATTGGCCCCATTTTTGGCGATCTTGTCCATATTCGGAGTCTTCGCATATTCCAAAGGAGTCTTACCACCGAGTTCTGCCAATGGTTCATCTGCCATCCCATCTGCTAAAAACAAAATACTTTTCATAACAAGTTATCCTTCAAGTTATTCAATTGATTTAGATAAAACAACATCTAAGTATAAGCTGAATAAAGAAAAGTGCAATTGTAATAAGATTTGTAAAGTGTAATACTTCTGTGCAACCTACACGGGATGCGTTAAATATTCACTAAACTATGTATGTAAGTATTTAGCAAAGTACGTTATTAAATCAATCGGACAGATGGTGAAGATTTTGAATTTTAAGTTTTAAAATTTGAGTTAAAAATACAACAATTCAACATTTAGAATTCAATATTCAAAATTTATTCATAGGGGTGGTTTCTTATACATCTTCCTTGTATATATCCATGCTAAATAAAACGGGAGTTCTTTTTCAAGAACTCCCGTTGATGCCGTCTAAAAATTAATTATTATCTTTTTTGTAGTAACTATTGATTCCCCAAAAATAGAATATCAGGGACATAATGCATACGACCACATTATCCCAAAAAATTGGAATAAGTCCGATTCCTCCGAACTCTTTGCTCCCTAAATATGAGCTGATAGCTGCGAAGATCAGGAACATTATTAACCATAAGCTTGATTTAAATTGTTTAAAGAGAGAGCCCCACCCTGCTTTATTTTGATAATATACATAAAATACAAATCCGCTAAGACCAAGAAGAATTACTTGTCCGGATAAAGGCCATGTCCCCCAGTGAAGAAACAGTCCGCATATAACAAAAGCCACAGCGCATATAAAATTGGCGAACGGAAGCTTAAAGGGTCTTTCTGCGTTAGGGCGAGATTTTCTTAACGCCATGAGAGCTATAGGCCCGCTGATATAAGTAATTATTTCTGCGACAGACAATACAGCTGCAAATTGTTGCCAGCCTCTGAAGAAAAATAGGAATATGAAACATACGATAAGGACAGTCCACAAGGCGCCTCTGGGTATTCCGTATTTTGGATTTAGTTTTCCCAGATATTTTGGCATCTGATTATTATGACTCATTCCATATAGCATTCTTGACGTAGTTGTAAAATATGTAAGGCCTACTCCGCTGGGAGAGACAAAGACGTCAAGATAGATAAAGAGCAGGAGCACGTTCAAGTTCAGAGTAATTGCAAGTTGAGCGAAGGGCGATCCCATTGAAATTCCGCTCCACCCTTTTGCGAGATCTGAAGGAGAAAGAGCTCCGACAAATGCCACATGCAGGCCAAGATATATAATAAGGCAGAAAGCAATACTGCTAACAAGGGCGATTGGGATGTTTCTTCCGGGGTTTTTTACTTCGCCGGCAAGGTTGGCAGGTGTTTGAAATCCATTAAACGCGTAAATTATCCCGCATGCTGGTATAGCTGTAAGAACAGCATCCCATCCGTATGGAGTGAGCGTATTATTTACCACTGTGAAATTTCTATCATGAAAAGCGACAACAATGAGTGATATAATTGTAAAGAGCGGGGTAAATATTTTAAGACAAGTAATGTAAGACATGAATTTTATAAAAAACTTGAAAGACCAGTAGTTTAAAAGGAAATAAACGAGAAGTAACAGCGATGTTGCAAGTAGTCCGCTAGTAGTAAGGTCTCCGGTAGCGTTATCGAAAAGCCCTTTTGTCCATGAGAAGTTCCATGATGAGAGGTATTGGATAGAAGCGAGCGCTTCTGTTGCAATTACAGGAGCTATGCCAAGAAAGTTTATCCATGCTGCAAAAAATCCGGCAAGCTCACCATGCGATTCATACATATAATGAACCATCCCTCCAGATTTCGGAAACATTGCGCCAAGTTCAGCTATCGTCAGGGCTATAATCATTACTGCCACGCCACATATTGTCCAAGAAAAAATAGCTCCTGGTCCTGCCATTTTTGCGGCGGCCCCTATCCCAAATAGCCATCCGGACCCGATTATACATACGATGCCCGATAGGATAAGAGAAAATAGACCTATCACTCGTTTTGGTTCATTCTTATTTTCCATACTTTTGTCCTTTTTTTTAAAATTCAATATTTTATTAATTCTACTGTAAAATTAAAAATAACAAAGCCCCGGGTAGATTTTTATCATAAATAGACCGAGTATGCCCATCTGTATTGTACCTAAATTCCCCCATTGCTATTCTGTCGACTATCTAATCACCACGTGAACCTTGCGAAATGCGTTCGTATCGTAACCACGTTTCTCTTTTGAATGGTGAAACTCTTATCCAGCTTATCGCTACATTATACTTTTTCACTTTTTCATGATTTTTAATTTGTGTTTTTATTTATTTTTTTATTTCTTTGTGAAGGTTGTTCTCTTTCTTGAAAAATAATCCATATTTTGCATAGTTATTTCGCATGCTTGGCAAGAATTTTATGTGTTGTACTACATGAATATTAAAAAATCAAAAAAGAAGGGAGTACAGTTTTTGAAAAATGATTAACTGTTTTAAGTGTTGAACCTTTGAGCTTGTAACTTTTTATAATTTAAGATAGAGTAACAAAAGTTATTTACTTTTGCCGGCTCCGGCCCTAATTTTGCAATGTTTTTGTTAATAATATTAAGTCTAAGGTATAAAGTTATGAAAAAACTGGATCATATCGGAATCGCGGTTAAATCCATAGAAGAGGCTTTAAAGCTTTACTCGGGACTTTTGGGATATCAGTCAAAAGGGGAAGAAGTGCTTGAAACCAGGGGCATAAAAGTATGCTTTCTTGATGTTAATGGAACAAAGATAGAATTACTTCAGCCAGTAAGAGAAGATTCAGATATTTCAAAGTATCTCGAAAAGAAGGGCGAAGGCCTTCATCATCTCGCGTATAGCGTTGATAATGTTCAGGAAATGATAGACAAGGCTAAAGCAATGGGGCTTACGACGCTAAGCGATACGCCTAAACCAGGCGCGCATAATACTCTTATAGCTTTCATACATCCGAAATCGGCAAATGGTGTCTTAACAGAACTTGTTCAACATAATTAAGGAGATTCTGAAGAATGTCTAACTGTAATAATAACGATGCTCTCGGACATATACTTGATGCACTTAAGGCCAGAGATCAAAAACTTGACCTCGCCGGAGGCGAAGCAGCTATAGAAAAACAGCACGCGCAGGGCAAGCTCACAGCAAGGGAAAGAATCCTGGCTTTGGTAGATGAGGGATCCTTTCAAGAGATAGATAAGTTTGTCAAGCATAGAGGTACATACTTCGGTTTGGATAAAAAAGAAATACCTTACGATGCGGTAGTTACTGGATTTGGGACTGTTAATGGGCAGAAAATTGCTGTTTTTTCCCAGGATTTTACAGTTCAGGCAGGTTCTCTCGGCGAAATGCACGCCAAGAAAATTATAAAGCTGCAGGATCTTGCGCTAAAATATAGCATTCCGATTATCGGAATAAACGACTCGGGCGGCGCCAGGATACAGGAAGGTGTAGATGCTTTGTTCGGGTACGGCGGGATTTTTCTTAGAAATACTCATGCTTCGGGTGTGATTCCACAGATTTCAATAATTTCAGGTCCGTGCGCCGGAGGAGCAGTTTATTCTCCCGCTATTACTGACTTTATAATAATGGTAGATGAGATTTCTCAGATGTTTATAACCGGGCCGGCTGTCGTCAAGGCGGTTACCAATGAGGATATAGACAAGGACGGGCTCGGAGGAGCAGTGATTCACAATAGCGTAAGCGGCGTTGCTCATTTCATAGCAAAGAGCGATGAAGACGCTATGAATTTGACAAGAAAGATTCTTTCTTATATTCCGTCGAACAATCAGTATAAAGTTGAAGATAGTGAATACGATGTCGACCAAAAACTTGACGAAAAAATTTATAATATAGTTCCGGTTGATCCTAAAAAAGCGTTTGATGTAAGAGATATTATAACTGTGGTTTTTGATTCTGGAACTTTTCTTGAAGTGCAGCCATATTTCGCCCAGAACATAGTTGTAGGTTTTGCTAGAATTGCCGGAAAATCCGTCGGAATAATTGCAAATCAGCCGAATATTTTGGCCGGCGTACTGGATATTAACGCTTCGGATAAATCCGCAAGATTTATCCGGTTCTGCGATGCGTTCAATATTCCGATTATCACATTTGTTGATACCCCTGGGTTTTTGCCCGGCGTAGGGCAGGAGCACAGCGGAGTAATCAGGCATGGAGCAAAACTGCTTTATGCTTATTCAGAAGCTTCCGTTCCTATGGTTTCCATTATTCTTAGAAAATCTTACGGCGGCGCTTACATTGCAATGGCATCACAACACCTTGGTGCTGATTTTGTTTACGCATGGCCTGGCGCTGAAATTGCCGTGATGGGAGCTAATGGTGCCGCGAACATTATTTTTGCGAGGGAAATAGCCGGTTCTTCAAACCCTGAAGAAACGCGTGACGCAAAAATAGAGGAATACAAAAATAAGTTCAGTAATCCTTATATCGCGGCAGAACGAGGCTATATCGAAGGCGTTATAGACCCTATAGACACAAGAAAAGTGATTATAAAAGCTCTTTCTTTCGCGGAAGATAAAGCTGAAATAAGACCCAAGAGAAAACATGGGAATATTCCTCTTTAAACTTAATTAAGGAGTTGTTAAGTTATGAGTAAAGATAACATAAGACTTGACGAGGAAATTGTTGCGGTAATAACAGCAGCTGTCTCTGTTTATATGGGACACGAGAATTTTACGGTCAGGAGTATTAAGCCTTCTGTGCCGGAGCTAGGGAAATTAAAATTGAATACTGGGAATTAAATTTTGTTAATTAGAAAGGCGTTTTTATATGAAAGTGTTTAAAGTAAAAGTTAATAATACATCTTACGATGTGGAAGTTGAAGAAGTAAAATCCGGAACTTCGTCCGTTCTGGCGGTTGGCGTGAAGCCGGCGCCAGTTACGGCAAATATTAAAAAAGTTGTATCTTCTAAGGGTAAAGTTGCGGGCGGCTCTTTTGTAATAAAGGCTCCGCTTCCTGGCTTGATCGTAGAAATTGCTGTTGAAACAGGGAAGGCCATAAAACAAGGCGAAAAAGTACTCGTGCTTGAGGCTATGAAAATGGAAAATACAATTCTGTCTCCTGTTAGCGGGACTGTTGATAAAATAATTGTAAAAGTTGGAGAATCTGTTAACAGCAGTCAGGAAATGATTGTTATCAAAGCTTAATTCTATGTTGTTTGCTTGGGAATTGGATATTCATGTATGATCTTATCTAAAAGGTTCAAGAGAAAACTTAAAATATATTATTCCAAGCTTGTCAGATCCAAAGGTTCGATTCACAGCGTAGCGATGGGAATTGCTATTGGTACTTTTATGAGCGTAGCTATTCCTCTTGGTCAGATACTAATAGCCATTCCATTGGCATTTATTTTCAAGGCCCACAGGGGTATGGCTATTTTGTTTACTTTTATTTCCAACCCGTATACTACGCCGATTTTATACCCTGTTGCTTGTCTCGTTGGAGCTAAAATGCTCGGCATAAGTTTGACTTTAGCTCAGGTGCAGTTGTCAGTTCATGAAGTTTTTTCTTCTTTTAGATTTCATGAGATTTCCGAAATAGGCTGGGACCTTTTTATTTCGTTTATGATTGGCGGTCCGATTATTGGATTGGCTATGGCTGTTCCGGGATATTTCATATCTGTCCGTATTATTTTCGCGTACAGAAAAAGAAGAGATTATCACAGAATGCTAAAGAATCTTACTGGAAAAGAATAAAAGACGTCCTTTATGAGAACAAAGCCGATTTTCATCGGCTCCGGCGACAGGTCTAATTTTTCTGGAAGAAAAATTATTTAACATTGCTGAAATTGTTAACCAAAAATTGAGATTTTTGAGCTACTATGGTGACAGCTGCCATTGAGAGTCATAATTATTTAAATAGAGTGCGTAGTTTACTTCGTGCTTGTAATAAATCATGTTTTGTGCATTATTGAATTTTTTCGTTTGTGCACCGATGTGCCAACTGATGATCTCTCTTGCTATGTCTGGTTTATCATCGTCGGTAGCTGTTACCCATTTGATCCCATCCTCAACCCCTCCAGAGGAATTTTTTCTGCGGTTTATTGGTGGTGGGGTAGGTTTTGTGAGGCTTTCGTATGCTTGACCAGCTAAATTTTGATCAGGGTAAAGTGTCTCGTTTTGGATACAATCATTGGAATGCAGAATGTCTGATTCCCATGGGAAGTATATCTTTGCTTGATCGGCTGCATAGTTTACTCCCGCTGCGTAATATATAATATTTGTTTATTTCCTATTCTTTCCTGGTATTTAATCCATTGATTGATCTGAAAGGCTAGCAATTTTTTAGTGTCTTCATTTTGTTTGTCCTATCTTGGCGACTTTATTATTATATTAAGGAAGAGCTTACGAGTGTATCACACGCTCGAGGGTTCGAGCACGTTATACTATAGACAATTCATTTTTCAGCAAAAGATAAGAAGAACCATTAATCATAACGTCAAAATAATTAGGATTGTACCTGTTTCCATAAATCCCCATTATTATGCCTGTCTGGTTGTGAACTATTTTGTTTTGCTGATTTAGTGGTTTTACTTTTACGAATCTATTAATTGTAAGCACGTTTCTCCTCCTAAAAGCTGGTTTGTTATTTTTCAAGCAACAGGTCTTTTGCCATTTCTCTGTTAGCTTTTTCATTCATGTGTTCATTAATTTTGGTAAGCTCTTCTGTCCAGCGGTCTAGCCTCCAGATTTCTACTCCTATTTCACATCCGACAATCATTACTTCAGCCCCAGGTTTTATACCGCTGAAATCACGGTACCCTTGCGGGATAGTTACTCGTCCCTGGGCAGAAATTCTCTCTGTTTGAGAGAATGATCCGAATCTTCTTAAATTCCTTCTATAAACTATGCTGGATGCAGCTTTTTCCGTCGGATTTAACTCGCCCTCTCTCATTTTGAGATAAACAGCTTCCGGATAGACTCCTATGGCTCCTTCGGGAAGACAGTGCAGAACAACCTCAAATCCTCCATTGTTCTCAAAATCATTGAGAACTCTCGGACTGAGTTTTATTCTGCCATTAGAATCTATCAGAGCTTTGTCTTGTCCACAAAAATGGAGCATGTTTTTCTCCAGTTTATTCCATTACAATCCATTATATTCCAATATTTTCCTAAAAACAACGGTATAAATAACTCTTTGTTAGAAAAAATATGAAAAGCGCAGATTATCTTTTCAATAGAAGAGTCAAGGAATATAGATTGACTGCTAGAGTAGAACACATTCGCGGTTTGTCACCTGCTGTTCCACAAACTCATACTGTACGTTACTTAGCTACAAGTTAGCAAAAAATGGCAAAACAGCTGGAACTTGAAATTTAAGAACTTGTAAAGAAATCTTTAATAGAAATCAGGGCGAGTTTTCCCCTTCAGATTTTGTATTAGTGCAAATAGAAATGAATTCATTGAAAGATTTTTTATATCTTACAAGATCATCCTGATTGAAAGATTTAAAAATTCTATCCCTATATTTATTGATTGCGGGGGCAGCTTTTTGTATAAGCTCAGCAGTGTTTTGGCATATGCTCAGTTCGCTGTTGGTAAATATTTCGTCAACAGATTTAAGTTGAGAAGAAATTTCGCTGCCTATGAAATTACTAAGTTGTTTTTCTTCCTGAAATATGATCATTTCATGAGTAATGAGTGCATGCGCGGCCTGTATAGTATCTTTTAGGAGTAGAAGATATTGAGTGAGCGGGTCTTTCTTTCTTTCATAGTGCGATGGGAAAAAAGAGAGGGAATGTCTTGCTTCTAATGCAATATTTAATAGTTTTAGCGTGGTCTTATATATATTCTTTCTTTCTTCCTGGTTTTTAGAAAATACATTACTGCTAAAAACACTTATGGCCTGGTCATATGCCGCATCAATTCGGCCGGTAAGTGCCGGGAGATTCAGATGGGACAGCGTACTGTCTTTTTCTTGAGACGCTGTTTTTTTATTGCCTAACGAGAAAATCATAAAATTCACTGCAAGTATTTGTGATATTTTCCTCTTTATTATACCTAAAAACGATTGAATGGTCAATGCTTTTTTGTATTTTTTTCAATGATGAGGTAAAATACATAAAAGTAGTCTTATTGAGAATTTACAAATGATCTAATACGGGAAGAGATAAAAATTAAGCGAATAAAAATCTCTATTTCTGAATAGATTAGGTAAAATATATGCGGAATTCGTGATAGTTGATTACTATAGTTAAATTTTTTCATAAAGTTGTTCGATTATAACCTCAGGATATTTTTGTTTGGCAATTGAAGTTTTTTGTTTTAGCCTTATTCTAATCGGGTTTAATTTTATACTTTTTGACTGTTATAAATAATTAATATAAAGGAGACTATCTAATGCAAGTGCCTCTTCTGGACCTTAAGGCTCAATATAGACCGCTAAAACAAGAGATAATGAAAGCTGTCGATGAACTTTGTGATTCTCAATATTTTATACTTGGGAAAAGAGTAGAAGATTTTGAGGTAAAAGTTGCTCAATACTGCGGATGTAAATATGCTGTTGGGGTTAGTTCTGGGTCTGATGCGCTCTTAATAGCTTTGATGGTTGAGGGGATTGGTGCAGGGGATGAGGTTATTACGACTCCCTTTTCTTTTTTTGCAACGGTCGGAGCAATTGCGAGAGTTGGAGCAACCCCAGTGTTTGTTGATATCAATGAAAATGATTTTAATATTAATCCTGACCTGATAGAAGCTAAGATTACAAAAAAAACAAAGGCTATTATTCCTGTTCATTTATACGGCCAGATGGCTGCAATGGACAAGATAATGGAAATAGCCAAGAAGCACAATCTGGTAGTTATAGAAGATGGCGCGCAGGCTATAGGTTCCGAATATCAGGGCAAAAGGGCAGGAAGTTTTGGTGATTATGGTTGTTTCTCTTTCTTCCCAAGCAAAAACCTTGGTGGTTTTGGCGACGGCGGAATCGTTACCACAAACAGCCAGGAGCGGTATGAACTTCTGAAAATGTTCAGAAACCACGGTGCTAGTCCGGTTAATAAATATTTATATAAATACATTGGAGGGAATTTCAGACTTGATGCTCTTCAAGCTGCAATTCTTGATATTAAGCTTAAATATCTTGACGGATGGAGCAAAGCAAGAGAGAACAATGCCGATGATTACCGTGAGTTATTTGAGGCTTCGAAAATTGGCGATAGAGCAGTTCTTCCCACACGTGTAAAAAATGCTACAAGGCATATTTATAATCAGTTCTGTGTTTTGTTTAAAAACGACCAGAGAGATAATGTGAAAGCTGGTCTTATGAAAGCAGAAGTGGGCGCTGATATTTATTATCCGCTTCCATTGCACTTACAGGAATGCTTCAGCTATCTTGGCGGCAAAAAAGGGGATTTTCCTGTAAGCGAAAAAGTGGCTAATCAGATATTGGCGCTGCCTATATATCCTGAAACCACGCATGAGCAGAGGGCTTATGTGGTTTCCTCAATCGAAAAGATTGTTTTAGGGCAAGGTTAATAATGCGGATAGATAATATTAGACGGCAGTCTTACTATAGATTGCTGGGTTATGTTAAGCCATATACTTTAGTTTTGGCAATAGGAATATTTGCAGGCATACTGACCGGGGGATTTTTTGGAGCCAGCTTTTTCTGGATAAAAGGTTTTATACAGCCTTTTGAAAAATCCCAAACTGCGCTTGTTCAGCAGGGCCAGTCTATTACTAATAAGCCATTTGACAGCAAAGATATCATAAATAAAGCCGGCAATATGAAGGTAACGGATCAGATGGATTCCATACTCTCTTTTGCGGATAGCGTTGGAATAAAAACGCAGAATGCCCAGGGTAAGATGACACTTTTAGGCTTGTTGATATTTGTTGGGTCCTTTGTCATAGTTTGGTTTTTTAAAAATATTGCTGACTACATAAACAACTATTGCATGAGATGGGTTGGGACCAAAGTAGTGACAGACATGAGAAGTGAGGTTTTTAGTAAACTTCTCGATCAATCTTTGGTCTTTTATGGTAAGGCTGACGTTGGGCAGCTCATAAGCAGGTGCATTGAGGATACGGGGCAGATACAGTCCGCAGTATCCAATAGTATCGCGGACTTGACTAGTTGTCCTTTTCAAGTGTTGAGTTGTGCGGGGTTTATAATTCTTGTCAGCGTTCAGACTCATAACTTTTTTTTGCTGATTATAATGATTTTTGCCGGGTTGCTAGTATTGCTGCCCATTGTTATTGTGGGGAAAAAGGTCAGAACTGTTTACAAGCGGGCATTTCAGCGCATAGCTGAGGTTATGTCGAGAATGCACGAGGTATTTACTGGTATAATATTGGTGAAGGCATACCATACTGAAAAATATGAGTACAGCAACTTTCAGAAAGTTAATATTTCCTACTTTCGTTCTCTAGTAAAGGCGATGAGATCTGAGCTTTTAATGAGCCCATTTACTGAATTCCTCGGGGTCGCTGCCGTAGCTGTATTTTTTATGTACAGTTATCTTACGGGTATTCAATTGAGCGACATAGTTGTTCTTGTTGTTCCTGCGATGCTCGCGTACCAGCCATTAAGAAGCCTGGCGAAGGTTAATTCTAACATACAAAAGTGTATGGCTGCGGCTGACAGATATTTTGATCTGATAGACACGGACACTAAAATAGTTGAAATTGAAAATCCAAAGAGGGTTAGAGAATTCAAAGAAGCTGTTAGTTTCAATAATGTTGGTTTTGCGTATGGAGAAGGAAGAAATATTCTCAACGATATAAATTTTACTCTTGAAAAGGGCAAAGTGGTTGCAGTTGTGGGTGAAACAGGTTCAGGAAAAACTACCATAGCCAATCTTATTGCCAGATTTTATGATATTTCTTCCGGTTCTGTGACCATTGACGGTGTAGATATCAGAGAGTTAAAGATAAGCGATATAAGAGACCTTGTTGGTATAGTGACTCAAAATACCATTTTATTTAATGACACGATAGCCAGCAATATTGCCTACGGTAATCCAAGTACTCCAAGGGAAGAAATAATAAAGGCGGCAAAACAGGCCAATGCCCACGACTTTATTGTCGGTGGTAATCATGCGGAAGGGTATGATACTGTGGTTGGAGAAAAGGGATTTAAGCTTAGCGGCGGGGAAAAGCAAAGAATAGCCATAGCGAGAGCTATTCTTAAAAATCCTCCGATTTTAATTTTAGATGAGGCCACGAGTGCCCTTGATACAGTAACAGAAAAACTTGTTCAAGATGCTTTGAATAATCTTATGCAAAGCAGAACAGTTTTTGCGATTGCGCATAGGCTGAGCACTATTAGGCATGCCGATATCATTCTTGTTATGGACAAAGGCATGATAGTTGAATCAGGGTCTCATGAGGAACTTCTAGCTAAGCCCGATGGAAGATATAAACATTTGTATGATATACAATTTTTAAAGAATGTGTAATTCTAACTTTTTTGGAGGCAGTGTACAGAATCGATGAAATGTGTTGCAGGTTGTTTTATTGTTTTATTGTTTATAATAGGTTCAGCTGTTATTGCGGCAGATCAGAAAAGTACTGCGGCAGATCAGAAAATTTGTGTTATAGATATGGAAAAGATATTTACCAACTACTATAAAACAAAGCTTGAAGATGCAAAAATAAAAAAACAGACGGAAGTTTTTAAGGATTACCTTAAAGTAATGGGTGATGCGAGGGGAAAAGTTGAAGCAAGCTACATAGAACTTAGAGATTCATCTCAAAATATAGGGTTGAGTGATGTCGAACGCGAAAAAAAGAGAATCGATGCTCAGGATAAATACAGGGAATTGCAGGCCAAAGATGTTGAAATTCAGCAATATAACCAACAGAAAAGGCAGTTTCTTGTTAATGAATATGAAAGAATCAGAAAAGAATTGATAAAAGAGATTACAACAGTTATACAAAGCAGAGCAAAAAGAGAAGGATATACTTTTATATTTGATTATTCCGGAAACTCAATGAACAATATTTCAACTGTTGTTTATTATGATCAGTCCAAGGATATTACTGATGCCGTGCTGAAAGAAGTGAATTTGGGAAATTAAATAAAGGAGTTTTTATGAAAACAATAAGTGCCGGAGATCTTGCAAAAATACTGAATTCAGAAGTTATTGGCAATAGAGACGTACTTGTAGATGGAGTTAATTCTCTTTCAGAAGCAACAGCTACAGAAGTCTCTTTTTTGGGAAATATGAGATATAAGAGTCAGTTGGAGTCTACCAAAGCTTCAGTAATAATAGTTTCTAAAGAAATGGGAACGAGTGTACCGGAAGGCAAGGCTTGGATTATTAGCGACTCTCCAAATATAGCTTTTTCAAAAGCAATCAATTTCTTTGCGCCTCCTTTGCCTGCTTATTTGCCGGGCATACACCCTGCCGCAGTTGTTTCAAAGAGCGCTAGAATTCCGGAAACTTGCCACATTGGCCCATGCGTGGTTATAGAGGATGGAGTTGAGCTTGGAGAAAATACAAAAATTCTAGCAGGGACATTTATAGGGGAAAATACTAAAATAGGTAAAGATTGTTTGCTGTACCAGAATATAGTTATCCGTGAAAGGGCGCAGATTGGAAACAGAGTAATAATTCATCCTAACACCTGTATAGGCGCAGATGGTTACGGATACGAAGCAGGTCCTTTCGGAATAGTAAAAATACCGCAAGTGGGCATAGTAAAAATAGATGATGACGTGGAAATAGGCGCAAATTGTGCAATAGACAGAGCTAGATTCGGGAAAACCTGGATTAAGATGGGGGTTAAAATGGATAATATGGTTCATGTAGCCCATAATGTTACCGTAGGTGAGTTTTCTATGTTGATTGGGCAATGCGGAATCGCCGGAAGCGCAAAAATCGGACAAGGAGTTATTATCGCAGCTCAGGCAGGAATAACCCATCACATAACAATTGGGGATGGCGCAAAAATTGCCGGCAAATCTGGTGTTACTAAAGATGTTCCTCCAGGCGGTGTTTATGCAGGGACTCCGGCTGAACCTGTAAGAGAGTTTATGGAAAGACTGACGCTTCCGAAATCCGTAAGAAAGCTTAAAGATAAAATCAAGGCTCTCGAAGATTCTGTTAAATCGCTAGAAAATAATGGCTGAAGTTGAGACGTAGACGAACCACAAACCACGAACTAATATGGGACGGATCAATATACTTTCGGAAAATGTTTTTAACACAATAGCCGCGGGAGAAGTTATAGAACGGCCTGCTTCTGTTATAAAAGAACTTGTTGAGAATTCCATAGATGCAGGGGCCTCTTCTATAAAAATCGGAATAGAGAAGTCGGGGATAAAAACAATTTCCGTGCTTGATAATGGTTCGGGAATGGACAATGAAGACGCTTTGCTCTGTTTTGAACCTCATGCTACCAGTAAGATTAAAAATGAAGAAGATATATTTAATATCAGGACAATGGGATTTAGGGGGGAGGCTTTGCCTAGCGTTGCCGCGGTTTCAAAAGTACGGCTTCGCACAAGGCTGCAGAGTGCCTTGGAAGGTAGAGAGATTGTAATTAATGGTGGAAAGTTTGTGGCAGAACGGCCTGCCGGGTGCGCCCCAGGAACTGAAATAATAATCTCCGACCTGTTTTATAATGTTCCTGCCAGGAAGAAATTCTTAAAAGGTGAAATTACCGAAGAGAAGCATATACACGAAGTAGTTACTCTTCTTACATTAGCTCACCATGAAATATCATTTGAATTTAAAGCAGATGGCAAAGTGATATTTTCTTCTCCTAGTGCAAATAATTTAGCGCCGAGATTGGCTTTGTTGTTGGGTAAAGAAGTTGCAGAGAATTTAGTTTTTATTGATGGTAAAAACTTTAATGTTGCTGTTTCAGGATACGTTTCAAAGCCAGGCATGGTAAGAAATACCAGAAGGGATCAGAGGTTTTTTGTAAACCGACGCCCAGTCAGATCTCAGCTCTTGTATTCTGCGATAAAAGAAGCATATAACGCTTTGATAATGGGGAATGTTTTTCCTATAGTCACTTTGTTTGTTGATATTGATCCTTCCGATATTGACGTGAACGTGCATCCGGCAAAACATGAAATAAGATTTAGAAAAGAAAAAATAGTTGTGGAAACCGTTGTTGAAGCTATTAAAAAAGCTCTCTGTGAATCTATAAAATCCATTCCTTCAGTAAATGCCACAAAAGTGCCCTTCAATGCTTTTATGTCGTCGGCAAAAGTAGAATATGAAGTGAATTCCAATAAACCGATAAATGCTGAATTTTTCTCAGAAGCGATTGCTGGGGCACCCAAAAATTATCTGCAGACCTCATTTGTAAAGAATTTGGAACACGAGGAGTCCAATTCTGAAAGAGAGTCAGTTACAAATAATGAAATTACTGTTAAAGATTTAGATAAACTTTCCTTGCCGGGCTGTGGATACATTGAAGTTGTTGGAATTCTCGACAAAACCTACATAGTCGGGCTATCTGATGTCGGTTTGATAATAATTGACCAGCACGCGGCTCACGAGAGAGTAATTTTTGAAAAACTGCTAAAAGACCACACAACGCTGAACTTATCCCAAGAACTCTTGATTCCGATTACAGTAGAACTTTCAAAGAGTGAAATTAATTTTCTTAAAAAATATATAGAACTGTTCAGAAAAATTGGCTTTGGGCTTGAGTTCTTTGGTAACGGAACTTTGCTTGTAACAGCTATTCCAAAAGCTATTGAAATGAACAATGTGTCAGGGATGATTTCCGATTTATTGAATGCTTTGATAGAAGATAAAGAATCCTTAAAGAAAGTTGATGAAGAAGCAATAGCCAGATGTTCATGCAAGATTGCAGTAAAGGCTAATGACAAACTTACTCTTCTTGAATCAAGAAAATTGATCTCGGACCTTTCTAAGTGCGATCTGCCTTTCTCCTGTCCCCACGGCCGGCCTACCGTAATAAATGTTTCTAGAACAGAGCTCGAAAAGCGCTTTGGTAGAGTTTTGTAAATAGTTGTACTTTTTGCCTTCACTTTTTTGTTCCTTTCTTTTGGATGTTATTTTTTGTTCTAACTTAATAGAATCCAAATGATTGGACCAATCCCTAATTTTTCTATTTAGAACTTTTGGGTTTTATGTATGATTTTGAAAAATCAAACCCTTCAGCCTTTACGAGTTCCATTCTCTTTTTGGCATCTTTACACTCAAGAACTTTCTTTCTGAATTCCTCATCGGTTTTCATCCTTAAACCATTCGGCTCAAATCTTGTTTTTTTATTGTAGGCACTTATAATCCTAATCATTAGGAATTATTTCTTTAGGCATAAAAAATAGGAAATTTATGAAGGTAGACTTTGAAAAAATTTTCACCGAAATGCAAGATGGGTTATATGTCACAGATACAAACAGAAAAATCATTTATTGGAATAAGGGGGCGGAAGAAATTACTGGATTTGAAGGAAATGAGGTAGTAAATTCCCACTGCTATGACAACATTCTTGTACACATCGACGATAAAGGAGTAAGCCTGTGCAAAGAAGGCTGTCCGCTTGCTGCTTCTATAGCTGACGGGCAGCATCGTTCCGCCGAAGTGTACCTCCAGCACAAAGATAAGCACAGAAAGCCTGTTCGTGTAAAAACTATTCCCATGAGAGACGAAAAAGGCGAGATTGTAGGATGTGCTGAATTGTTTACTGATTTATCCAACGAGAAAGCATACCTTTTGAGAGTAAAAGAACTTGAAAGCATTGTTTTTTTGGATACGCTTACCGGTCTTTTTAACCGACGATATGTCGAGCATTTTATTGAAACTAAATTGTCAGAAAAAGAAAGAATTGGAATTGATTTTGGAGTTCTTTTTATAGATATAGATAAATTTAAAAATTTTAATGATACGTATGGGCATAATTTAGGGGATCTTGCTCTAAAAACAGTAGCGAAGACTCTAAATGCCAATATGAGATCGTATGATATTTGCGGAAGATGGGGAGGAGAAGAATTTGTCGTTGTTGTGTGCTACACAAATATTACAGAACTCAATGTAATTGCAGAAAGAATCAGAATTCTCATACGTACCAGTTATCTTGATTTTGATAATAAACCTCTGAATATTACAGCATCTATTGGCTGCTGTTTGGTAGATGCTCATGATAATGCCGCCAGCATAATAGCCAGAGCGGATTCTCTGATGTACGAAAGCAAAAAAGCGGGGCGAGATCGCGTCACTATCAGATAAGCCTGTCTAAATTTTTCAAAAATAATGTGCTATATTCTAGCAGATTTTGATGTTTTTAAGGAATATAATAGAATGGGTTTGGATATTTAAATCCCTTGTCGTAAAAACCACCTTGAAAATCGCTGTATTGGTCTCCAATATTTAAAATTATTCTGTACCCATCTTTTATAATTTTCTCGCGTTCCTTTATTTTGAAATCAGCAATAAATGCCGGCCTTACATCGTTTGGCCTCATAATAAGTTTTGTCCAATTTTCATATCCGGTTCGTTTTAGGTTAGCTGTTGTCGACTCTCTATATTCTTCTCTTCTTCCTGTAAGAAATATTACAGAGACCCCTTGCTTTTGTGCCTGGATAACTAATTTAAGAGTTGGCTGTATGGCCGGTTCTCTTCCTGATCGTATAAACTGGTCGTACTTAACGGCGTCATGCGAGAAGTCCATTTCTTCTGCTAACTGGTATGATGATAGCGCAACTTCATCTATATCCAAAACTATTGCAAGTTTACCAGGCATGTTTTTACTGCTTTTTAAGCATTCGAGAGCCGCGTCGCCCACCTGATTGATAGTTTTATCATATCCTCCAGAATAATAATAGGCCTTAAGTTCCTGCTTCAGCAGACCAATATTTTGAGGAGTCTTGTATCCCGATACATACGGAGTTTCATTTTCTGGAATAGAAATAGCCGCAGCTTCATCCTTGTTAGTGAACGAAGCACATCCTGATAGAAAGTATATTGCTGTTCCGCATATTACGTAAGAACAAGCAATTTTTAGATATTTTATTTTTTGCATAACTTTATTTCCTTTCATCAATTAACTGCATTTGCTATAATCGCAGGAAAGACATTTTAAGCAGTTTTCCTGGTTTATTAACGTTTTTTCACTGCACATAGGACATATCATAGCATCCACTGTTATGGCCGAGCTTGTATCCTTTTTACCTTTGAGAATTGCCTTGGTTTCCATGAGCCCTATCTTGTTAAGGTGTTCTTCTATGGCCCTGCCTATGTCTGCTGCCAATGACGGAATGTATTTACCATCGCTGAAATATCCGCCGTTAGGGTCATAAATACTTTTTAACTCCTTGACTAGAAATGATGGGTTGGATTGATTTCTAAATACTGCCGATATAAGCCTTGTCATAGCAACTATCCAGCTGAAATGCTGCAAATTCTTGGTATTTATGAAAAGTTCATAAGGTCTTACTGTGCCATCTTTTTCAATAATGTCATTTATTGTTACATATAATGCTTCAGATGAAAGCGGTGTCTTTATTTTATAGGTGGTTCCGGCAAGAGCTTTTGGCCTGTTGACGGTTTCTAATGTCTTCTTTGGCTTTTCTTTTTCATCTTCTTTTTTTATCAGAATGCCTGTTATATATTTTGACGGCCTGAAGGTTGTGCACCCTTTTAGCCCTTTTTTATATGCCTGCATGTATATGTCTTTGAATTTTTCAAAGGGATAGTCGACAGGGATATTTATTGTTTTTGATATTGAACTGTCCACATATTTTTGCAGTATTCCCTGTATTTCGAGATGCTGCAAAGGCGCTATGTCTCCGGCTGAAACAAAATATTCAGGAAGTTCCTTGTCGTCAATGACTTCTAACCCTTTGAGCTTTAAATATTCTCTGTACGCATAGTCATTTACTTCTACTTCAGAAACATCCTTTTCTGTCGAGTTTCTGAACTTTCGCTTGTAGTGGAATGCGAAAACCGGCTCTAATCCGCTGGAAACATTCCCTGCAAGCAAGCTTATAGTACCGGTTGGCGCAATAGAAGTAAGATGTGAATTTCTTATGCCATAGGCCTTAATATCTTCCCGTATCCCTTCAGGTAACGATCTAATAAAATGGCCTTGAGGATATTTTTCTGCGTCGAAGAGCGGAAATGCACCTTTTTCCTTTGCTATATCAATGCTTGATTCATAGGCTGAATAGGTAATAGTCTGCATTATTTTTTCCGCAATTTTTAGCGATTCGTTTGAGCCATATTTTACCTTCATGCACAGGAGTAGGTCAGCTAATCCTGTTATTCCTATACCTATTCTCCTTTTTGATAAAGCTTCTTTCTTCTGTTGCGGCAGGGGATAATTACTGATGTCAATTACGTTGTCAAGCATTCTTACGGCAATTTTTGTCGTCTTTGCTATTTCGGTGTACTGTACATCTGCATTGCTCTTGAATGCGTTTTTAACGAATTTTGTCAGGTTGATTGACCCGAGCAAGCATGCTCCGAAAGATGGAAGAGGTTGTTCTCCGCACGGATTTGTGGCTCTGATTTGCTCGCAGTAATAGAGATTGTTGAATTTATTGATTTTATCAATAAGGATGAACCCTGGTTCCGCAAAATCATAAGTTGATTTCATTATCAAATCCCAGAGTTCTACGGCCTTAACTGTTTTATAAACCTTTCCGTTAAATACAAGTTCCCATTTTTCATTGTTCTCTACGGCATTTACGAATTTTTCCGTTATGGCAACGGATAGATTAAACATTCTAAGTTTCGTGCTGTCCTGTTTCGCAGTTATGAATTCTTCTATATCGGGATGATCGCATCTCATTACTCCCATTTGTGCGCCGCGTCTTTGCCCTGCACTCATTATCGTTTTGCACGTGGCGTCAATTACCTGCATAAAGCTTATCGGACCTGAAGCCATAGCCCCACATCCTTTAATTGAATTGCCGGCCGGTCTTATCGTTGAAAAGTCAAAGCCAACGCCTCCGCCCTGTTTCTGTGTAAGCGCGGCATTTTTTACTGTATCAAATATCCCGTCAATTGAGTCTTCAATATCGTTCATCACATAGCAGTTGAACATTGTTACGCTATCCATTTGAGTGCCAGCGTTTGCTATGATTCTTCCGGCTGGAAGAAATTTAAAATCAGTCAGAATTTCGTAAAATTTTTCTTCCCATGCTTGAGGCTCTTTTTCATTCTTTGCCAATGCGGAGGCGATTCTTTTCCATGAATCTTCGTAGCAAGAATCAGCTTTGCAATATCCATTACCCTTGAATTGATACTTTTTCTCCCATATTTCTTTTCCAATGTCGATGATATTTGCCATAGATTTTGTCATTTTAAATCCCTATAACGCTTTTTGAAAATTGTTTTAAAAATGCCATCAGCATTCTATTGCTAATATACGGGTGATTCAACAGTTATTTGTAAAAAAAATCTTATAATCTTTGACTAAGTTCAATACTGTTTTTTCTTACTGTAGATTATCTCTGGCTAGTCAGATATAATCTGTTTTAAAACAAGGAATATTTCAGGTTACATTAATAAAACAAACAGGATTTTTATGTTAAAATTTTTTCTTCTTAGGCATGCCAAGTCAGACTGGAAAAACTCAACTCTGAATGATTTTGAACGGCCTCTCAAGGAGAAAGGGGAGATGCAAGCCTCTTTTATGGGATGTATTTACAAAAAACTTTGTGGTAGAATCCCTGATGCGATTATTGCCAGCCCTGCGAGAAGGGCTCTTGAAACAGCTCACCTGTTTGCAAAAGAAATAGGTTATCCGTCAAATGAGATAATTCTACAAGAAAAAATATATGAAGCGACGGCTGAAGAACTTTTGAAAACATTGAGAGATGTAAGTGACGAATATAAGAGAGTGGTCATGGTCGGGCATAATCCCGGGTTTACCGAATTGGCAAATTGCATTATTGATGGAGTAGATATTGACAATATTCCTGCGTGTGGACTTGTCGGTGTTGAATTTGATGTTAAAAATTGGAAAAAAATAGAAGAAAAACCAGGAAAGCTTTTCTGTTTTGAGTACCCAAAAAAGTAATTGATATAATTAAAAACATTAATGCGCTGGTTAAAAAAGGCATATGATCTGGGCATGAGCGCCCTGATAGAACTGCTCCCGCAAGTCAGGTTTTTACAGATAATCTGCATTTAACTGCCTATGCTGCATTTTTTTGTTGTTTTTAAAAGACTCATAGATTTCCTTTTTACATTGCTCGTCAAAAAAAGTATCTACGAATCTGTCAAATATTATTTTCCTGGCTAATTCACTTGGGTGCAGCATGTCTTCGTTGAAGAACCTGTAATCTCGGAGCTCATCGAGCAATATTTCATAAGATGGGAAATATGCCGCATTTTCACTCTCTTCTACAACTTTATGTATCGCATATAATAAATTTGCTTTACTTCTTGCGTTTAAAACCAAATCTCCTGGATAATGTCTTACCGGAGAAAGAGTGATAATAATTGAGCATTTTGTGTTCACTAAACGTATTAATTCTAAGGCTTTTTTCAGATTTTTATAATTTTCTTCGGGTGACAGAATTACTGTGTGAAACTTATTTCCGGGATACTTATGACAGTTTGCTACGAGCCTATTGTTTTCCTTTAAACAATATACGACAGAAGAGGACGGGGTAAGCATGAATATGTCTGACATTACCAGTTTATTGTAAAAATTATTAGCTGATTTTTTAATAGTTTCTTTTAAAGTTTCTTGTGATTGATGAGAAAATGAACCATGATGTTCCCAGCTATGCCACAGATTGTCATGAAATAGAAAATCTTCTTTTTTATAATTGCTTTTGTTTATTATGCGCTCAAGGGAGTTAACTATTGAATGTGAATTATAAACTATTCCGTTCGGATTATGTGCTGAATCAAATCCAGCCGAAGCCAGCTGTTCCATTACATATTGAGAAAAACATGATCCGATTCCTGTAACTACAGCATTCTTCCCAAAAAGCTTCTCATTCTTTTTATTTATTATTTCTGTGAATAATTTCATTTTTATATAACCTGTTTTTATTGCATTAATAAATATAATGTAGCATTTTTCAGGGGAAACAGCAAAAGTACATAAAGGTGTTAGATTAGAGCTCATTGCCTATAATGCGAAAAATACTTCTCAGAGCCTCTTTCATCATATTGATATTTCCCAGTTATTTAAAAGTTTTTTCAGATTTGAGTTTTATAAATTGACACCTATAGTGAGCGTATGACTAAAAAACTTTAACCTTTTTTGCGTCCCGTAAAACGATAGTGTTTTCGAATATAAATAAAACAAAGAAAATTGGAAATTATGTCCATTCTTATTAAGAATATTCACAGCCTGGTTACGATGGATGAAAATTTTACGGTTCTGCATGATGTGGATTTGTGCATTGAAGGCAATAAGATCGCGAAAATCGACAAAAATATAGATGCCAGAAATCTTGATAAAGATGTAAGGATTATTGACGGGGCATATAAAGTTGTTTATCCGGGATTTATAAACACTCACCATCATTTTTCCCAGACTCTTACAAGAAATATTCCGGCTATTCAGAGCGTAAAGCTTTTTGACTGGCTTATTCTTCTTTATGAAATCTGGAGAAATCTTAATGAAGAATTTGTTGAATTGAGTACAAAAATAGCCGTTGGCGAACTCCTTCTTTCCGGTTGTACCACGAGTGCAGACCAACACTACGTATTTCCTCAGGGGGCTTCAGGACAGCTTTTAGACCTTGAAATAGATATAACCAAAGAAATGGGAATGCGGTTTTATCCAAACAGAGGAAGCATGAGCAGAGGCAAATCTCAAGGCGGGCTTCCTCCAGATGATGTTGTGCAGACTCCTGAACAAATCATGTCTGATTGTGAAAGACTTATCAATAAGTATTACGACGCTGATCCATTTTCAATGACAAAGATAGTTCTCGCTCCATGTTCGCCGTTTTCTGTTACTACCGATTTGATGATAGAAACGGCAAAATACGCACGAAAAAAAGGCGTAATGTTGCATACTCATTTATGTGAAACAAAGGATGAGGAAGCCTATTGCCTGAAAATGTTAGGTAAACGCCCCCTCGCATATATGGAAGATTGCGGATGGATAGGGCAAGATGTCTCTTTCGCGCACGGAATTTTCTTCAATGACGATGAAATAAAAACTCTTGCCAACACAGGTACGGGCATAGCTCATTGTCCGGCCTCAAATATGAGGCTGGGTTCAGGCATTTGCAGGGTGCCCGACCTTCTCGATGCGGGAGTTTCTGTAGGGCTTGCAGTTGACGGCAGCGCCAGCAATGATTCAGGAAATTTTGTGAGAGAAATTCAGATTGCAATGATGATTAATAGAATCGGTGCGTCCGAAGAAAGAATGACTCCTCAAAAAGCGCTCTATCTTGCCACAAACGGCGGGGCAAAAGTTCTTAATAATCCAAAAATAGGATCTATAAAAGTAGGGAATGCGGCAGATCTTGCCATATTCAATATGGAAAGGCTAGACTTTGCCGGAGCGATGTCTGACCCGATGTCAGTAATAGTCTTTTGCGGGGCTGGGTTGAGAACTGATTACACGATAGTTAATGGCAAGGTCGTTGTAGAAAATGGCCAGCTCCTATCTATTGACGAGAGGGAAGTTTTCCACAGAGCGAATGCCTTTACAAAAAAGATTCTCGAAAAAACCACAGCCCGCACAAAGATAGATTACTACAAATACAAAACGAAATTTTAAACATCTAACAAAAGAGGATAGCGAAATGACATATGAAACTTTAAAACCTTATATTTATATAACTATTGCCGGATTGTTTTTGCTTTTTGAAATGAGCCTTCAGGTTTCTGTAAGCGTAATTACCCCGAATTTGATGTCAGATTTTAATATTACTGCTGCAGGGATTGGTGTTATAAGTTCACTTTTCTTTTATTCTTATACGATTATGCAGATACCGAGCGGTATACTCTTCGATTGCATTAGCTCAAAGAAATTAATAGGCGCAAGTTTTATGTTGTGTACTCTGGGGGCTTTTCTTTTTGCGTTTTCCTCAGGAATATTTTTAGCTTCTGCCGGAAGGTTACTCATAGGATTTGGTTCTGCGTTTGCGTTTGTCTCCGTTCTATACACGGCTTCGCAATGGTTCCCTCATAAATATTTTGCGGTAATAACTGGACTTGGCATGGTTATGGCTTCCCTTGGAGCTATGTGTGGACAGATGCCTCTGGCTTATCTTGTGGGACTTGTAGGGTGGAGAAAATCATTGTTTATTCTTGCTGTGATAGGTACAATTCTATCTATCCTGGTATTTGTCTTGATAGAGGATAAAGCTGATAAGAAATCTTTTACCTGGAGAAACCTTTATGTTATTATTCGAAAGCTTTTATTAATTTTAGAAAAGAAACAGACCTGGTTCATAGCCATATTTGCCTTTGCGATATGGTCGCCAATAACCGGATTTGCATCACTGTGGGGGGTGTCTTTTATAGGGAAAGCGTATTCAATGAGTGTTGAACGGGCCGCGTTTTCATGTTCTCTGATCTGGATAGGCGTGGCTTTTGGAAGTCTGTTTTTCGGATGGTGGTCTGAAAAAGTAAAGAAACGAAACCTCCCCCTTAGATTCGGTGCCATTCTGGGTGTTGCCAGCAGCATATTGGTTATCTATTTTTCCTTTAATCACTATCTGCTGAATATACTGCTGGTATGTTTCGGGATAGCAACAGGCGGACAGTCACTGATTTTTGCTGTTATGACAGATGTAACAGAGAAACGTCTTACAGGTACTGGAATAGGATTGATAAATATGGCCGTAGTCGGGAGCGGTTTTGTTTTTCAGCCGATAATAGGAATCTTACTGAAAATTCTTCACCCTGTTCAAGAAGGTGCAGGACATGTTGTATCTTATTCTCTAATAGATTATCGTGTCGCGCTTGTCGTGATACCTCTGATATTTATTATAAGCCTTCTAGTTTCTCTCTTCTTTATTAAGGAAACATATCCAGCTCAATCTGTCGACTGATTGGGGAATATTATATTTCGTGCTTAAATTTTTTGTGAAGAGAAGCTGTATAGGATTGTTCTTTAGTCTCTTATGAGCTTCTTTTAGAACTTTCAAATATCCTTTTCGCGTTTTCAAAAGTCAAGTGCAACCGTTGTTAAAAAAAAATAGTATGTAAAAAGGAAAGTTTTTAGAACGCAATTTACCCGGCATTTTGGCTGTGGTTCTAGTGCTGCCGGAGTCTGCGTCTTCTGCAGCGAGAATGGGGCTACAACCCGTCGGAAGCTGCAGAAGCTTTAGAGCAGACGACAAACGGCCTATAAAAAAACTTTCCATCGTAAAAACCATTAACAAGCTCTTGCCAATATTTTATATTTTTCTATTTTCATAATTTCCTTGATGAAGACTTCTTTTGGTGTCATGAATTTAAATCTTTTTCTCGGTCTGTTATTCAACAGATCCTGAATTCTGATAATCTCCATCTCCGATACCCTCGTAAAATCTGTTCCTTTTGGGAAAACTTCTTATTAGCCCGTTTCTATTCTCGTTTAGACCGCGTTCCCATGGAGAGTATGGAGTTGCAAAATACACTTCAGTTCCCAGTCCTTCGCTTATTTTATCATGAAGGGCAAATTCTGTTCCATTATCAACTGTCAAAGTTTTTATTATATCAGAACAGCCGTTGAAACTTTTCAGTATTGCATTTTTCATTTCTTCGGCGCTTTTTTTAGTCGATCACGTTTGCATTAACGCTTCCAGTCGATATACTTCTCTGGTATTTGTTTGAATTGATGGTTGCTTTTATGTCTCAGCTAACATATAATTCAAATCGTTATTGGTTGCACTTCACCCTTGAATGTAGCTATTATCAAATGTAATGAAAGTTTTCTAAAATTCCCCATTCTCTCGCCGCAGACAGTTTTAAAAGCATCGATTTTCTCCTATGTGTTTAAAAAGTCATGCTTAATATTCGTCCATTTCACTATATAGATATTAAGGCTACTTCTAAAAATATCTTTTTGAGAGTTTCTGTTCAAAAATAATATGTTCAAAAATAATTTTACTATCAAAAGCTTGAAAAACTTGACATTCTA
>JAJXWI010000051.1 GCA_021781705.1 bacterium
AAATGTCTCGATTCGAATCTGGTTCTTCTTTTCGGCTGAAAGCCCAGTCATTTCCAGAACAACACGGTCTTTCTCTCTCAATACGGCTTTAATCTTGGCATCTGTGCCTTTCCATTTGCCGCTTATCACTGTAATTTCATCACCTGTCTTTACATGTGTTTTTTTCATCATTATAACACCTCCGGAGCCAGTGATATTATTTTCATAAAATTCTTTTCACGAAGTTCACGGGCAACTGGACCAAATATACGAGTTCCTCTCGGATTATTCTGGTCATCAACAATAACTGCCGCGCTTTTGTCAAACCTTAAGTAAGATCCGTCAGCCCTTCTAAGTTTTGTACCGGTTCTTACTATTACTGCTTTTACAACTTCGCCCTTTTTAACCGTACCGTTAGGTATGGCTTCTTTAACTGTAGCTGTCACAATATCGCCAACTTTGGCATATTTTTTTCTCTGGCCAAGAACAGTTATAGCAACTATTCTTTTTGCGCCGCTGTTGTCAGCTACATCTAAACTTGTTTGCATCTGAATCATAATTTAAATCCAATCTCAGTTAAAATTTAGTTAGATTGTCCATGCACTTCTACAAGTCTCCAACGCTTCAACTTGCTGAGAGGTCTGGTTTCGGAAATCGTTACCTTGTCGCCAACCTTAGCCTTGTTTTCTTCGTCGTGAGCATAATATTTCTTTGTAGACTTAACAACCTTTTTGTAAAGCGGATGAGAAGTTCTTCTTATAACTTCAACAACTATTGTCTTATTCTGACAATCGCTTACAACAATGCCTTCGCGAGTTTTGCGGACATTCCTTGCATTAGTTTTGTTTTCGTTTTCCATAAGTTCCCTCATCTGTTACCTGCCGGCTTTGCGGCGCGCTTGGTCTGTTCAGTTTTAATTCTAGCTACGTCTTTCTTAACAGCCTTAACTCTTGCGCTATTTTCAAGCTGTCCAGTTTTTCCCTGAACTTTTAAATTGAAACTCTCTTTTGTCAATTCATTAAGAGTATTCTTAAGCTCAGCATCACTCATTTCTTTTATTGCAGACATTTTCATGTTTTGATCTTCCTCTTCTTTTAGCGGCTCAGGAGCTTTGTTTTTATAGAAAGCTTTGCTGCTGCTCTACAAAGAGCCTCTCTAGCCGTTTGTTCTGTACAGCCGCTGATTTCAAACAGCACTCTACCAGGAAGAACTACGGCGACCCAGCCTTCCACATTTCCTTTACCTTTCCCCATTCGCACTTCCAACGGCTTACAAGTATAAGGCTTGTCAGGAAAAACTCTTATCCAGACTCTTCCTCTTCTATTCAAATATCTGGTAATGGCTACACGTGCGGCTTCTATTTCGTTATTTCTTACCCAGCCTCTGTCAAGAGCAAGCAACCCGAAATCACCAAAGTCAAGCTTATTATTGGTTTGAGCTAACCCGCCCATGTTGCCGCGTTGAACTTTTCTATACTTTGTCCTTTTAGGCATTAAGGCCATAATTAATTCTCCTTAACTACTTCTTCAGGGTTGCACAGCCAGACTTTTACGCCAATTTTGCCTGTAGCTGTTTGTGCTTCATAAAACCCATACTCAATATTGGCCTTGATAGTATGGAGAGGAACTTTTCCCTCTTTGTATTGCTCCGTTCTGGCAAGCTCAGCTCCGCCGAGGCGGCCTGAAGCCATTACTTTAATTCCAAGAGCTCCATTGTCCATGGCAAGCTGTATTGCCCTTTTCATCGCACGCCTGAATGCTACTCTTCGTTGAAGTTGAAGAGCTATATTTTCAGCAACAAGCTGGGCGTTCCTTTCAGGGTGTCTCACTTCATGAATATCAATTTTGATTTCATGCCCGGGAGCTATTTTGCTCAAACCTTCCTGTACTTTATCAAACTCGCCGCCTTTTCTGCTTGCGAGAATTCCAGGACGGGCTGTATGAATATCTACAGCGATTCTGTTAGATGCTCTGTGTATCACTACGCGAGCGATAGCTGCATGAGCAAACTCTTTCTTTATAAAGTCGCGAATCTTAAGGTCTTCATGAAGCCATCCGCCAAAAATAGATTTTTTTGCGAACCACTTGGAATCCCAATCTTTTGTCGTCGCAACTCTAAAACCAATAGGATTTACTTTTTGTCCCACAGTATTACCTTCTTGTTATTCGTTAGAGAGAACGATCGTAAGATGACTTGTTCTCTTGAGGATTCTGCCTGCCATACCTCTGGCTTTGGCCCGAAAACGCCTCATTGTGGGGCCGGCGCCAACTACCGCCTCCTTCACAATCAGACTACTTCTATCAAGATCATGATTATTTTCAGCGTTTGCAATCGCTGAGCGTAAGGTCTTTTCCAGCAGACGGGCTGCTTTTCTTGGGATCAACGCTATTGTACCAAGAGCTTCAGCCGCCTTTTTCCCCTGCAACAGCCTGGCTACCTGCCGGGCTTTCTGAGGAGTAATCTTTACATACTTTGTAACAGCTCTTACTTCCATAGATTTTCCATCTCTTTGTTTATTATTTATTTATTTTGTTAATTTAGCTTCCATTCCGGGACCAATCTTTTGAATATCACCGTTTGTAACTACAGCTGCTGAAGCGTAAGGGCGTACAGCAACTATTCTTACCACGGCTTTATTCGCTTTCTGAATGGTCCAGTGCATTCCTATTCTTGATCCGTCAAGAAAACCCGCACCAAGCACTATGACATCCAGCTTATTGTTGATTTCCAACACTTCACAGGTGTCTTTTTTTATAGTATCGCCTGGTTTTTGTAACAGAATCCCGAACTCTTCCGCAGAATTCCTGACTTCATCAAGCCTCACTCTCAGTTTCAGTTTCTCCTCATACGAGATAGGCATTTTACTTATCTCTTCTTCAAAATACTTACATATTTTAAGTACTCTGACTACAAGGAATAAACCGTTCTTTGAGCATATTTGAAGATCATTAAGTAAGTCAAGGTATTTTTCGCTTGGCTTTAGGTCAGCATCTCCGACAAAAGCCTCAGCAAAAGCTAATTTGCTTCTTAATAAATCCTTTTTTTCTTCTTCTACTTTTAAAAGAACATCAGCCAGCTTCGAGCTATCTTTCGATAAAGAAATATCCGCCTTCTCAACCGGCTTATTACTCAAATTGTCATTCACCCCGCTATCTGCGAATAGAAAAAGCGCACAGACAAACGAGGCATAGAAGATAGTTATTGTTGTAAACCTTTTCCACATGAGTTCAAAAAAAAACTTAATTTTTTTAAGATAAAGCTATTATTTATTCAATCGCCAATCAGAAATCACAGATCAAAAATCTTAGCAATTATATTTCGAAACAAGCTTCTCAAGGGCCTTAATTTGTTTGTCACTTAACGAGTTTTTAGCTTCAAATTGTTTTTTCAGAGAAGCATAAAAATTCTTATCATCAAATCTTGGATTTTTCTCATTCTTGATCCAATTTTCAATTTTTCCCATCTTATTTAACATTTCTGATATATGATCCTTTGAACCGCTATCTAATGTTTTTTCTTTCTTTGAAGCCAAATCTTTTTCAGAAATCTTTAAAATATTAGCAACATCAGAAAAATCACCTATTTCATCTTTTTTATCGACAGCAATCCTTTTCAGAACGTATAGCTGTTTTGAAGAAAGAACCCGCCCCGCTTCTACTTGTTGAAGCAAAGAATCAACAAATTTAGCCTCATCAAACCCTTCATTTTCTGCTGTTTTCAACTTGCATCCAATTATTTTTTTGAGCGCTATTTTGAATTCACCAGCCTGTTCTTTTCTTTCACCATTGGACTGCTCTCTTTGAACAGCTTCTTCCTGCGTTTGCTTTTGAACATCTTCTAAATCGGGTTTGAACCCATATTTTTCTGCACATTCTTTTAATTCTTTATCTTCAATCGAATGGTATTTGAGAAGCATTTTCAAAAGAGATACCCACTGCCTGGAAGTAAGTTTTTTGTTTTTCTCGTACTGTTTCTCTACAGAGTTAAAAAAGTTCTTGTCATTAAAAGTTCTCTTCCCCTTCTTTTCCGGAGCTTCCCACTTTTCTATTTTCTGCATAAATGCAATTAATGCGTCAACTTTTTTATTGTCGGGCGCAGAGTCATACTTGGCATGATTGAGCCAAGCTTCAAACTGTGCGTAAAAGGCCGCAAGCATGCTTGTCCATTCGACGCTCCCTGCTTCTATTTCGTCCAGCTTTTCTTCCATTTCTGCGGTAAATCCAACATTTACCAGGTCAGGTAAAATCGAAACAAGAAAATCATTAACCCTAAACCCAAGGTCTTCCGGAATTAGCTTATTACCATCCTTTAACACATATTTTCTCTGCTGGATGGTATTCACTGTTGCCGCATAAGTTGATGGTCTGCCTATTCCATTAGCTTCCAATTCCTTAATTAGCGTAGGTTCAGAATATCTCGGCGGCGGCTCGGTAAATTTCTGCTCCTTCTTCAACTCCTTGATGTCGCATTTGTCACCTATTGCCACATCCTTAAGAAAATCATAATACTTCTCAGACTCTTCCTGTTCTTCGGCATTTTTGTCCGTATTAAGAACCATGAATCCAGGAAATAATATTGAAGACGATGTTGTTCTGAACGTATAGAGGCTTCCATTTTTCTCAGTTCCCATCTCAAGAGTTGTTCTGATTATTTCTGCCTTCGCCATCTGGCTGGCAAGAAACCTCTTCCATACCAATTTATAAAGATTCAACTGGTCTCTACTCAACACCGCTGCAAGAGACTCCGGCGTTCTTGTAACATCAGTAGGTCTTATCGCTTCATGCGCCTCCTGGGCGGAAGATTTGTTTTTGTAGAAATTAGGTTTTTCTGGTACAAATTTATCGCCATAAGCGTTTTTTATGTAGTCGCGACAAACCTGCTGCGCCTCATTTGATATCGTAAACGAGTCCGTTCTCATGTAAGTAATTAAACCTACCACCTCATTACCGCCAATATCTATTCCTTCATATAGCTGTTGAGCTATTTGCATGGTTCTGCTGGCGGAGAAACGCAAATACGAACCTGCCGCCTGCTGCATCGTACTGGTAATAAATGGCGGAGCCGCAGATCTTTTTACAGGTTCAGTCTTTGCAGAACTCACTGACAATATCTTTGATTCATTAATGTCGTTAAATGCTTTTTCTGCTGCCTCGGAGTTCGAAATATCAACTTTCTTCCCGTTTACAAAAACCAGCTTTGCTTCAAATTCTCTATTCTCATCGCCTTTATGCAGTAAAACAGATTGAAAATCCCAGTACTCTCTTGGCTTAAAACTAAGTATTTCTCTTTCCCGTTCACAGACAATCCTTAAAGCGACAGACTGCACTCTCCCGGCGCTTATATTCTTTTCTATCCTGGACCATAGCATAGGGCTGACCTGGTATCCCACAAGCCGGTCTAAAACTCTTCTTGCTTGTTGGGCATCAACAAGATGAAGATCAATATCTCTTGTATTTTTAAAAGCCTTGGCAATGGCAGATTTCGTGATTTCATGAAACTCAACACGCAAAAAATTGGCCTTGCTCTTCTTTGAAAGAACTTCTTTTAAATGCCAAGCAATGGCTTCGCCCTCACGGTCAGGGTCAGTCGCCAGATATATGGTTCCGGCGTTTTCTGCAAACGGAAGAAGCTTTTTAACCATAGAAGATTTGGAAACAACATATTCCGGCTTGAAATTATTCTTTATATCCACTCCAATCGTGTGCTCAGGAAGATCTCTGACATGCCCCATTGAAGCCATAATATTATAACTTCCGCCTAACATATTACCTATCGTTCTGGCCTTGGCAGGAGACTCTACTATCACCAGATTGTTTTCATTTGTCATCTTTTTACCTTTATTAATTAATTTTAGTAATTTCCGTAAGTACTCAGTGAAAATACGTACATAATCCCAGAATTTACTAAAGTTAACTAAAAAGAATCGCATAATATCGGATTTTGTCAAATTATTTACCGTAAAATGTTAGTCGTTTCAATGAGTTGTGATAAGCTTTTGTAGTATACTCAAAAAATAAAGCTATTATTGAAAGGATTGAAGTATGACTCACAAGAGCCATAAAATAGCTGTAATTCCAGGGGACGGAATAGGTCCTGAAGTAACAAATGTTGCTTTTGAAATTCTCCAGCTGGTAGCAAAAAAAAATAGTGTTACCTACATCGAGAGAGTATTTCCGTTCGGCGTCAATCATTACCTGCTGACAGGAGAAACTCTTTCTCAGGAATCGGTTGAAGAATTAAAGAAATATGATGCCATTTTCATGGGAGCAATAGGTTCCCCGAAGATAAAACCAGGAATACTCGAGAAAGGCATTCTCCTTAATATGAGACTTAGTCTTGATCTCTACATTAACTACCGCCCCGTAAAACTCTACCCTGGAGTTGATACGCCGATAAAAGATAAAACCCCTTCTGATATCGATTTTGTTGTTATAAGAGAAAATACTGGAGGGCTATACACCGACATAGGCGGAGTTACAATGAAAGGAACACCTGATGAAGTCGCGATCAATGAAAAAGTGTACAACTATCAGCAGGTTTCCCGCTGCGTAAGGTATGCTTTCAAAATAGCTCAAAGTCGTCCAAGAAAACTTATAGCGCTCATAGGAAAAACAAATATCCTTACCTATGTGTTTGATCTCTGGGAAAGAGTTTTCAACGAAATCGGAGAAAAAGAATTCCCTGAAATTAAAAGAGAGTATTACCACGTCGATGCCGCATGCATGCACATTATAAAAAGCCCGGAAATATTTGATGTCATGGTAACTTCAAATATGTTTGGAGACATAATAACCGACATTGGCGCCGTCATACAAGGTGGAATGGGAATGGCCGCAAGCGGCAATTTAAATCCGGAAAAACCTACGCCCTCAATGTTTGAACCTGTTCATGGTTCCGCCCCGGATATTGCCGACCAAAATAAAGCAAATCCTATCGCCGCAATTATGAGCATGAAAATGATGTTAGACTTTCTGGGAGAACATAATGCCGCTGATGATATAGAAAAAGCTCTTCAAAAAGTAACTCCAATGAATTTGAACAGAATGAGTACAAAAGAAATAGCTAAGGCTTTCACGAACAGTCTATAATCTTGATCTGGGGAGAATATTTCGAATTCATTTCGATACATTTACGATTCTAGCCCAAGGTTACCTGCAAGAACCATTTTCAAGTCTAAACTAGTTTTTTAGGTTCCTACAACCTTTTTGCGACTACATTTTTCTTTAGAGCTTTGCCGTATTTTATTTTTAACAGATAGTATAGAGCATGTCCGCAAAACCCAATATTTTAGCGGATAGAAAATTCTGGATATAGATGAGACGTAGAGACAACTTGTTTTTTGATGAATCGGATTTTGTTAAATTATTTACCGTAAAATGTTAGTCGTTTCAATGAGTTGTGATAAGCTTTTATAGTATACTCAAAATAATAAACCTATTACTGAAAGGATTGGACTATGCCTCACAACAGCCATAAAATAGCGGTAATTCCAGGAGACGGAATAGGTCCTGAGATAACAAATGTAGCTTTTGAAATTCTCCAGCATGTAGCAAAAAAAAATAGTGTTACCTACATCGAAAGAGTATTTCCGTTCGGCGGCAACCATTACCTGCTGACAGGAGAAACTCTTTCTCAGGAATCAATTGAAGAACTAAAAAAATACGATGCCATTTTCATGGGAGCAATAGGTTCCCCAAAGATAAAAACAGGAATACTCGAGAAAGGCATTCTCCTTAATATAAGACTTAGTCTTGATCTCTACATTAACTACCGCCCCGTAAAACTCTACCCTGGAGTTGATACGCCGATAAAAGATAAAACCCCTTCTGATATCGATTTTGTTGTTATAAGAGAAAATACTGGCGGCATGTATAGTGGAGTCGGCGGTGTTAGCATGAAAGGAACGCTTGATGAAGTTGCTATCAACACAAAGGTGTACAACTATAAGCAGGTTTCCCGCTGCATAAGATATGCTTTCAAGATAGCTCAAAGTCGTCCAAGAAAACTTATAGCGCTCATAGGAAAAACAAATATCCTTACCTATGTGTTTGATTTGTGGGAAAGAGTTTTCAAAGAAATCGGAGAAAAAGAATTCCCTGAAATTAAAAGAGAGTATTACAATGTCGATGCCGCATGTATGCACATTATAAAAAGCCCCGAAAAATTTGATGTCATAGTAACGTCAAATACGTTTGGAGACATAATAACCGAGATCGGCGCCGTCATTCAGGGAGGGATAGAAATGGCAGCAAGCAGCAATTTGAATCCTGAAAAAACTACGCCTTCAATGTTCGCGCCTGTTTCTAGCTCTGCATTGGATATTACTGCTCAAAACAAAGCAAATCCTATCGCTGCAATTATAAGCATGAAAATGATGTTAGCCTTTCTGGGAGAACATAATGCCGCTGATGATATAGAAAAAGCTCTTCAAAAAGTAACTCCAATGAATCTGGATAGAATGAGTACAAAAGAAATAGCTAAGGCTTTCATGAACGGTCTATAATCTTGATCTGGGGGAAATATTTCGAATTCATTTCGATATATTTTCGTTTAAAATCGATATACGTTGTAAGCTTTTCGAGTTTTTCATTAAGTTCATTTTTTTAAAGTATTGAAACTCGTCATCGCAGAAACAGTTGGAACAATTTTTAGTTCAACAAACTTATCCGCAACCATCTCATTTGTTATCCCATGAATTCTTGTCAGCCTATCAGAAATCAAGCATTCCGGATTAATAAGCGTATGAAACCTTTTCTGAGTACCATCAAGCTCGACTTTTATCGCGGCAATTTCCACGATCCTGTCACAAACAGGAGACATTCCGGTAGTTTCAATATCGAATACGGTAAAAGGCCCGTAATCATGCCTGGAATTATTGACTATGTAATTTTACCATCTGTAAATCTGTATACCGGCGGCAGAATTTGAACTGTAATTAATATATGCATTATTATATCGTATTTTAGAAGGGGTAAGAGTTAAGATCTCCTCCATCATGCCATCCCCTCCATTGCCAGTAATCTTTAAAAAACTTACCTCCCATTTTTTTGTATCTATTGCTTCCCTGGGAATTACGAATTGTATCGTGTTTGGATGGCTAGCTTTTGTTCCTTTAGAAACTGTCCATTCTAATGAAAAATAAGGAGGCTCCATAGTCCAGCCTTGCTCACTATCAAATACCCTAACGGAGTAATGAGTATCTTTTATTAATATACATGCAGCCTCAAGAGGGGCTATATTCTTTAACGAGAATGATCTCCCATTAAAAATATTTTGTATTTCTATAATTTCTGCCCCTGCATAATTGGCAATGTTCACCAACACAAAGACAGCCATCAATCTTAAAAAATTGCAAGTTTTCATGTTTTTAACTTTACTCCTATTTTTTAAATTTCATACCAAACCAAATAGATAAAAATCAAAAATATGAAAATTCTCGACTGAAAGGCCAGTATCACCCACTCAGAGCGATAGTCTAACTGAACCCAATTACATGACAAAACCCGCGCTGGTTGTGGATGCTCGCCTACTGAGGCGCATTCTGTTGTTACCACATGTATGATGTGAAAAATACTTACGGTATTTTTGAGAATGGCCCACCACAAATAGGGCATCTATCGGAAGATACAATACCATAGGTATTTTTGCAGTTTGGGCAATATACATTGCTTGCACTAGCTTGACCGTCTTGGTCTGGAACCATAACTATATTGCAATTCGGACAATGCAACTCTTTCGCACCCACTAAAACACCTACTGTAATTTTAGAATTACACTTTGGGCATTTATATCCATAAAATGCACTGGCTACCATAAATCAAACTCCTATGATAATTAATTTTGGTAAACCCCCAGTTTTGCTGGAGGTTATTGACTTTCCCTTATTAATGTTACTGCTTCTCGAAGTTGCCACCTAGTTAGGCGTTTATTTATTCATAGCATCTCCTTTCCCTGAAATACGCGTTGCCGTTATGATCCCTGTGCCTTCAGCAATAGACTGGGTGCCTGGCATAAAAATAACAGGCCCTTGCACATCAATTCCAGTTACTTCCCCTGTACCCTTGGCGTGATGCGTACCATCTACAATCGCTATCTCAGACACAAATGGAGATTTGTTTAGGTTTTCCTTGATCCAGTTCTCGTGGTCAGATTTCCATTTTCTCAACAGTTCAACAGAGTAATCAAGTCCCTTGTTCTTGTCTATCTTGTCGGCACAAACAGCACATAAGAACACGCCATTTTCAGCCGAAGAGCGCTGCTCTTTCGTCAAAGAAGAATCGTATCTAGGCCCGCCAAGAGAAGCTGCAGTTATATGTGCTACTCTACCTGTATTGATAAATTTCTCGACGTCATGTTCCGAAGGACAGAGAGTAAGACAACGACAAGAAGGGTTAGAACAAATAAAAGAAGCTCGCTTGGATATTACCTCTTTCATTGAAGATGAAAAGTCGTGTCGATTGTCTGCTTGTGCCAGTTATAAAATTCCTTGCAATGTTGATGTAATGATCAGGAAGCAACTCACATTTATTTTTATATTTCCTGCATTTCAGTATGATTTTATGTTATAATATATGTTTTGTCAAACAAAACGTATGGCGTAAGATTTACACGTTTCTACTAACCCCAAGATGATTTGTTAATTCTCCGGCCCAGATGGCCAGGGAAGAATCCCTTGCGCCCATTACAATAATCAAGTCTTTTTTTTCGGCTTTTTTTAGCAGAAAAGATTCAGCAAGCTGCCTATTATCAAAATACAAATATCTATCGTGTGTCTTGCTCTTTTGAGAATATTCGTCGTTAACCTCGGAAGATTTGGGAGAGAAAGAACTGGTCCCGCCTGCATAGAAGACAGGCAGAAGAATAAACTTATCATCCTTGCGCAGAGCTTTTTCCAGTTCAGGAAAAAGATCTTCTCTCATAAACTTGAAAGGGCCGTACCCGTGCGGCTGGAAAACCGCAAAAACCTTTCCGTTGGAAATTTCCTGCCCTGTCTTGATACACGAAACTATTTTTTCAACATTATGCGCATAGTCGTCTATAACTGAGGCGCCGGAAGTAGTTTTTCCTTTATATTCAAACCTGCGATGAACCCCTTTAAATTGCTCTACAGCTTTAACAATATCCCTGACCGGCTTTTCTTCATCCAGCAGTTTCAAAAGCGCGGTCACGGCAAGAGCATTAGCCGCACTATGACAACCTGGCATTGGTAAAGTTATTGAAAAATTTTCTCCTGCATATGAACATGCTGCAGTCTGCCTTTCTCCTGTTTTATAAGAGTCAAGCTTCCAAATTTTCCCTTCCTCTCTCAAATCTTTTTCTTCAGATGAAACAATACTTACATTCAAATGCCTGTAAGAATCAGGATTAAGCATACCGAACACAGCTTTTTCAATTACCGCGCCTTTTTTTGTATTTTTCAAGAATGTTTCAAAAACTTCCACCAGTTCTTCTGTTGAATAATGATCTATTCCGATATTTAAAACAAGAGAATAATCAGGGCGAAAAGCAACAAGGCTCTTATCGCTCTCATCTGCTTCATAAACAAAAAAATTGCCTTTGCCGGGACGAAAATTCCCTGTATAGGTTTCATCTCTAAATGCGTTTATCATCCCCCCATTAAGCGCAATCGGATCAAGTCCAAGCAAAACCATAGCTTCGGCTAGCCACGCAGTAACAGTAGTTTTTCCGCAGCTTCCGGTCACTGCAATCGAGGTTCTATTTTTCAGAAAGTCTACGATATTCGCCAATGCTTTTGCTCTGTGCCATTTTTCTATTTCTTTTCCGGCAACAAAATCAGGGTTGTCTTTTTCTATAGCGGTCGAATAAACCATTACGTCTGTCTGCCGGTTTACGGCAAATGATCCATCCTGAGGAAAAATCTCTATCCCTTGTTTTTTCAGTTTTGCGAAGAGTTCCGCATTCTCCGGATTATTCAAAGCCCTGTCGCTTCCGGAAACTTTGAACCCCGCCCATCTATAAAACTGAGCAAGCCCGCTCATTCCAATCCCACCAATCCCGACAAAGTGAATCGTTCCTTTTATATTTTCTAATACCTTTTCCATAAAAATCCCGAGTTTAGACAATAGACTACAGACTACAGACAATAGACAATAGACAATAGACAATAGACTATAAGTTTTGAATTTATTGTTTTAAGATATCACAATTCGTAGTTTAAAACTATAATGGCTTTTTCTTTTTTAAACAGAGAAAACTATAAGAGTGTAACAAAGCTGAAGCCTGGAAATTCCTGTACTGAAGCTTCAGTTCCTCATTTTTCTGTCCATGGCTCGCAATTTCAACCGGTGACAAGCCGTCACCACTTCACATACTTCATCCCTAAAACGTTGAACCAGTTTATTCCCGTATTTTCTTCTTTTCTTTGTTCGGCAAGTAATTTTCTTTAGATACAATCGTTCTTCCTAGCCGTTCTTCCAGTTTTTTCCTTGCCCCTCCAGCGATATCTCCACCGGCGTTGGCATCTGCTTTTGACGATGGAATGGATTGAATGATACGAAAAATTCCCTCAGTATTCCAACAATACATCTTTTGTTTTCCGCCTGACGTTTCAATTTCCAGCATAAGGGGTGGTACAAACTGTACCTCCCCTTGCTTTGTCAGGTTATTAAGCTCGGCATCTCTTTGTTTCATTCTCTTGAAGTATTGAGCAGGATCTGTAGAATCTGTCAGCGCTTCAATAATGTCATTAATGACAAACCACCATTCATTCTGATGAAGAGTTTTCCTGATTTTGCTGCCTTTAAATAAGGCTATTTTTTGCTCTTCCATAATTCTTTAATCTCCTTCAATAAATAACGTCACACGCTTCGGGCTTTGCTGATCCGGTTCCAGACCAACCGGCAGACAGCGCGGTAAACATCTTTGCGTTCGTATTTACTCAAGCACAATCCTTCAAAAAGTTCATCTCCTTATGACTCACACAGCAAAATGCTACTATTTTTCCGTAAACCATACATTTGCAAGAATAGTTATAAAAAGAGCAAATAAAGCAATTCCAATTGCTGATTCTAATAATTGCATCCAAGAGGTTATATCATTACATACCCCAACAAAAGCTCCTATACTCGTTTTTACAGCATTAGCCACTCCTGAAAACTTATATATTAGAGCAAAAATACAGATAATTAAAATAGAAAATAGAATACTCTTAAAAGGTTTAACTCCGTACCCACTAATATACTCGATAAAGTAACCAATTATTTTTACTAATCCTTTTTTTAGGTACCTAGTTTCTGTGTGTTTTTGTTTAAAAAAATATCTTCTATACTGATCAAAAACTTCTCCTGTAAGGTATGCATCTTTTATTCCTTTATAAAGGGCTGGCAGCTGTTGATTTTTAAAACCAGTTTTGAAATCTGAGTTTGGTTTCTGTTTTACTTCCTTTTGAAAAACTGTTCTCACATCAAAATAGCAATCGGCAAATGGATTTTGAGAAAAGAAACAGCCTATAAATTCGCATTCGCAAAACTTACAGTTAATAAAAGTATCAAATTCAACGAAATCGCACGTACTAAATTTAACTTTTTCAAATGTTACTCCGTACCAATGAGAAAAGCCTAATAGACAACTATTAAACTCACAATTATAAAATTTTCCAAAATTACAATTAGTTGAATAAAATGTTGCTGCAGAAAATTTACAATGCCAAGCTTCAATAAAAGAAAAATCACTCCATTTAAAATTTTCTCCATGGGAAAAGTCTATTGCTAGCTGCCAAAATTTCATTCCTCTTAAATCATTGCAATTCTCAAGTACAGATAATATTCCTTTTTCAAAATCTGATTGTAAAAAATCTTCTCCAGCACCTTGTTTAATTTCTTCGATAATTATGTCGTGTTCTTTCTTGCCAATATCAGATTCCCAACGCTGTTGATACTGATTTTGTCGCTCGATGCTAAATTGAGGTAATAGATAAATGGGTTTAAACATAACTTAATCTTCAGAGGATAATTGTTTTTTGTTCATACGCTTCTGGCTTTGCTGATCCGATTCCAGACCAACCGGCAGACAGCGCTGTAAACATCTTTGCGTTCTGTTTCTGATAGTTCCAATGCGTTATGCCTGTTTTTCTCGCCAAAGAACCGGCTGAATTCCGCAACATCAAAATTCTCTATTATTCTATCTAAAATCTGTTTTGCTTCACTCATTTTCTTTTCTCGGATTTTTTGAAATTTCTCATTAACACCAGCCCTTTATCTGTTATCCTATATTTCTGCATTCTGCTGCGAGGTTTGGAAGGATTTGTATATTCAAGTAGTCCTGCTTTTCTTAAACGAGGAATAGCTTTTCTTAAATTACCGCTTAATTGTTTATGCCCTAAAGCATTAGCTATCTCAGCAGAAGACAATGCACTCAGAGAACATGCAGAGAGTATGTTCAAATCAACTTGTGCTTCAACTTGTGCTTCAACTTGTGCTTCAACTTGTGCTTCAACTTGTGCTGTGTGAAGTTCAGCTAAGGGAATAATAAAACGCAGACGCATCCCTATTTCTATGATCTGAGGCTCCGGTAATCCTTTTTCTTGTGCTTCTTTGAATATTCTCCGGACACCGCTTCCCCATTGTTCTATAAGGTTAAGTTCGCGAAATATCCTGGCTATTACAGGATTACGAATTTTTGAGACACCCTGTTTCATATCCTCTATTGTCATGCCCGGCAATAAAATACCGGGATTCTCAATTTCTATGCGGTCATCAAAAAAAGCTACCCGTATTGGAGCGCCGCGCTGTGAATAATCGGCATGAACAATAGCATTAATAACGACTTCGCGCATAATTGAAAGAGGGATGCTCCAGACATCCTGTCGACGGATTTCTGAAAAATCGGCCCCTTTCATAGCATTTTTTTTAAGAAAATGCATAATACTTTCTACAGACAGGTGAAGATGATCGTAAATATCGGTATGGTCAAAGATATTCGCTTTATCTTTGCCAATGAAACGCCCGCATTGAATCCAAGCATCGGGGAAAAAAGAAATACGCTCTTTGCCGAACAACAATACCGCCCCTTTTGTAGGGACCAGCCGCCCCTGATATTTTGTAAGAATTTTTAAAGTAAGAAGCTCTTTTTCACTCAGTTTACGATACTTTCCGAATAAATCTTCGACTGATTTTAAGTCTAAGCTTTCAGCGGTCAGTTCAGGCATAGGCATTTCATCAAAAGCTATGCCTTCCGCGGAACGCCGTAATTCAGCTATTAACTCTTTATCAGCCTGGCGATTAGTAGAGCCGAGCCGCACATAGACCCCATTTTCAATACCTTCCGACTTCAGATAGTGAGGACGGGACGAACTTAAAAAAACTTCAACAACAATCAGGGTTTTCCCTTCCACTGTTATCAGCTCTACGTTTGGAGCCAGCCTTGGAGAAATAGAATCAGCTATTATACTGCACAATTTTTCCTCTTCATCAAGAGGTTTATCAATTCCAATAATTGTTTTTGCATCGCTGACTCCGATAATCAGCTTACCACCGGCTGTATTGGCAAAGGCCGTTAAGGTTTTAAGTATCGGCTTTGGTGACGATATATCTCTTTTAAATTCTAAAGTCTTCCCTTCCGTGACTGACAGAATATTTTCAAACTTAAAACTCATTCAATATCTCCACATTCATGCTGTTATTCTTAACATTTCATCTCTTAACATTCTCTATGGCTATGATTATTTCTCTTGACAAGTTTTTCAGCCTTGCTTTTTCTTCTATAAGATAGCCATTTCCTAACTCTTCTCTGAGCTTCGATATTTCAGCAAGAGCATATTTAAGATTTTTATCGTTTGAGTGTGCAAGGTTTGATATTCTGCGCAGGGTATAATCGGAAAGAGTACCGTAGTTCAGAATATCCTCTCTCAAAGTCCTCAGAAAGTCCTTAAAAGGAATAAGCTCAGAAGCGCTTACCTGATTGATGAACGTGGAAAGATTATTCAATGCCTTTTGTTCGAGGCTTTGCTCACTCAGTACAACTTCTCTGTTATCTTTGAAACTCTTTACCTTCTCGTAAGCCTTCCAGAAATCAGGACTCAAAGGCAAAGCTTTTTCATCTCTATCGCACTGTATTTTACTAAAAACATCTTCAATTGAAGTTTTGTAAGCAGCGGGTTCCGAATCATTCCCATACTTTATGGCATGCACATAAAGCCTGCCTTTTCTTATAAATAGCAAAAGTTCATTTTCAGAATAAGATTTAGCTACTTTTATCAATGGCGGAAATTTATTCAGAGAAGCAATCAGTTCAGGATATTTTTCCTTAATTGAGATAAAGGTTCTCAAAACTTTTGTATAAAAGCTTTCGGTTTCGCATTTATCAGGATTTTCCTGAATTCTATTGTAAAGAGCTGAAGGCGCAGGAGTTTCATCTATGTCGAATATCTTGGAATCTTCTCCAAGAGTATTATGAATCAAATACATTTTATTTTGAGCTATTTCGCGGGATTTAACTAGTTCTGCGCCTTGTTCTGTCGGGAAAAAGTTCACTATATAGAGCTCTTTGAAAACTTTTTTACTTATTCGGTTTATCCTGCCGAGCCGTTGAATAACCCTGACCGGATTCCACGGAATATCATAGTTTATAACCATTCCTGCTCTGTTAAGATTAAAGCCTTCCGATATCTTATCGGTAGCAAGCAGAATATCAAATGAATCATCCTGTTCAGGAAATGATGCGTCAAAGTTTTTATTGAGCAGGGTTATTTTATGGGCAGAAAGATCTCCTGCTATAACAAGCAATCTGTCTTTGAACTTTTTCTCCAGATGAGGTTTCAAATATTCTACAGTATCGAGATATTCAGAAAATATAACTATTTTCCGTCTCGGCTCGCTTTTCTCTGTCTGCTTGTTTAATTCTTTTTCTATTTCTTCAATCAGGCAGCTTGTCTTCGGATCGTTGCCGGCTAAATCCAATTGAGCTAAGTTTTGAAGAATCTCACCAAAAAGTTTTATATCTGAATCAATAGCTTCAATGAAACCGTCCTTATCGTCAAAGTCTTTTAATTTGTATCTCTTATGATTTTTAGGATACTCGCCTTTGCTAATCTTTTCTTCATATTCGATTAGGTATTTTCCAATTTCATCTTCGCTCAAATCATAAATCTTTTCAATCAAATCCCTGTCCAATATATATTCGCCTGTCTTTTTAATGAATGACTGAACATTGATTGAAATCCTCCGGAAGTTTTTTATACTCTGTACGAAGGAACCGAAAGAACTCTCGAATCTCTTAACCAGTAAACGGCGCATGAAGTCGAACAAGTTGCGCTGTTGAATGAACTGACGGTTTTCTTCTTCTGTTCGCTTAT
>JAJXWI010000127.1 GCA_021781705.1 bacterium
AATCTTCCAATTCATAAATAGCACTACAGCGTGAATTAATTTTAACCAGTAAGACCCATATTTAATTTCTTCAAGCTATGGGACTTATACGCACAATAATTACGGCGGAGATAATAATCCACATTTCTCAAGGCCTTTTGTATTATCTTTTCATCGCCTGACAGAGCTGCAATAACAAGCGATAGAGCCATCGGATGAGTTAAGATCGGACTTTTTTTTTATCAATCACTTGCAGTCTTATTTCAAGGAGAAATGAACTCGCGATTGAAACCAAAAGCATATGGCGATGCCAGGCGGTCCAAGACCTGAATTCATAATGATCCATGCCTAATTCGTCTTTGGCTTCATTAAAACACTGCTCAATAGGCCAGCGCATCAACGATGCTTTGCAGAGTTCAGAGGTTGGAGTATCAACCGGTGCATTACTGACAGAAAACCTGATCACCCCATCTTCTGAACGGCGAATAAATAACCAGCATGATTTTATTGGAACTTCACCTGTTTCTTTCGCAAAGGCCCTATAGATTCTAAGACATTTAATATCTGAATAAATGGGTCCCTTTGATCCTTCCCCTAGATGCATTTTTATCCAAGGTATCGTATCATCCCTTGCGATCTTGGAAACGTGTACAGCTGGAGTTGTTGCTGCCATTTTCGTAGGGCGTGGACCCCGTCCTTTATAATCAGGTACTTCAAATATTGGTTCGTCTCGCCAAACCAGTGCGTCGTGATGTAGGTCAGCGAAATACCAATAGTTATCAGAAATACCCTCAAGAAATTCCTTGCTGTTTCCATAAAGACAATCCATGCCAATCCATTTTGCCTTAAATAGGCCGGATTCTTTGATTTTTTGAATCAATTCAAGAGCAATTTGTGGTTTGGTCTGGAAGGTTAGATCATCGGGCACGGCGCACTCTTCCCTGAGCTGTTTATAATCTTCACCAAACCACTTTTCTGGCATGAAAAGCTGTGCTGAAACCAAACCATACCCCTTAGTGCCAGAATAGCCTACGAAAACACCCACCTGACTGTTTTCAACTTTTCCGACGCTACCACAATATTGGCGTGCTACACCCACCGAATTCTTACCTTTTTTAACAAAGCCGCTTTCATCGATGGTAATCATACCTTCCTCCTCTGAAAGGCGCTCAGATTGACCCTTTTGATATATTTTTGAGGCTTCTGCATCATTCCATTTGGAATCCTTCATGAAAAACTGCAAAGTACGTGGACCTCTTGGACTATCCATGTATTCTAAAGCAATGGGTTCTACCGACTTCCGTTTCAAATTACTCAACAAACCCTTAACATACACATTGATATTGAAGGTTTGCTCGGAACGTTGAAAACAGCTTTGAAAACGATCCATAAAATTAATCAGCATTTCAGGTAATTTATCCACCAGACCCCGTACATTGGCCTCTTCCATGATTCCTTCATGCCAGGTGTTTTTTTGCAGTTGCATAGTAATCCTCTCCAGATGTTGGTTATTTTTGAGGACCCGGAGGGGCTTTCCTGTACAACCCATTAACTTTTTGAAGTTCTTCTTCAGCGGGTATAAAAACACTCCTTTTTTGTTTCCATGATACTGATAGGTGACTCCAATTTTTCCATACCCACTGGTTTCTCCGACATAGCGCCAGTTTGAAGCCCTATAGCAAGTTCCCTTGTAAAGGTCACGATCGACAAAGGTTTCTAATAGATAGGGTTCTATCTCATATAGACGCGGCCAATCATGTTTTAGATGCTTTATGGATAGGCCGATGATATGTGAAGCAAGATTTTTAACGTGTACCCACGGTAAAATAAGAAAGCGATTATTATTTAAAACATGGGGTAACGACCGTTTGCGTTCTTCTGGACTCCAATCAATAAAAGTATCCCGAACGCCAAGCCTATAAGAAGCCTGGTTATAACTGATCGCAGCAATAGGGCGTTCGTTAAACCACACTAGATATTTAACTCGTGGTCCGATCATAGTTTTATAACCCAGATAATGATAGGATTTTACGAGGTGGTTCCAGAGTGCTTCCAGTTCTGTGCGACTGACAAGTTCAATTTTTAGTGAGGGTATTATCTCAAGTATTTCTTCTACCAAGGGTTTATTATCGATAGAATAAATGACGTTTTCTGGTTTCATGACAACGAATCCTTTCAGTTTTGAGGACAGAGCTATCCCTATTATGTGTCATTATAACCCACCGAGTCCTCACTACTAAATTTATCACATAAAACCAGTTTCGTCTATACTTTTAAGTAGCGCTGTAGTGTTATGAACTTCTTTATTAACATTGCCGAAAAAAATGCCGGTGTAGTTGACGGAACAATAAAGGATGAAGAGGCAGCAGGATATTTGAAATGGTGTAAAAAGGAGGTTTCAAAGCGTGTTGATGAGATTGTCGGAAATAGATGCAATGAGAGTTACTACATTGCTGTGAACCTCCTTGTGACAATGAATGAATTGCTTAATATTTCCAATATGGGCGAACTGACCGACGGACTATTGGCTTATTACTATAGAAAATACAGCAGGTATTCGGCATTTAAAAAAGAAATTATAGCATTTCGAGATAAATGTGATAACGTACAGGAATGATATTATTTGCAATGCAGGAAGACATGCGAAATGACATGCGAAAGAACAATTATGTGACAATGTTTTAGAAGGGAGATACATAGATGAACTTAAAAATTTATTAAAGCAATAAGCAAAAAAAACATAGCCATGTATTGACACTAAGTAGAACATAGGGCATACTAATCTTGCACACGTGTATTGACACTATTCTTAGAAAGGGGTAGAAAAAACTGAATGAAACTATAACTACATTAGCATTTATGCAGGAAGTATTAAAATTTTATAAAAAAACTGCTTCTTTGCAGAAGACGGCTGATGAACTGAAAATTTGATATGCAAAGGTTAGAAAAATTCTTATTACATTAGGGGAATATAAAACGGATTTTAGCTTGGAGGTTGGAAAAAGGAGAAGTGCAGGCAAGAGTATTTTAGAAATTGCTAATGAATTGAAAACTACAACAAATAGAGTTACTGCATTCTTGCCATATGAAAAAAATCTTTATGCTGGTCCGGAACTAACAGTAGATGCTAAAAAGAGTAAAGTATATAGAAAAAGGATTAATATTGCCCGTGAAAAGTTTGTAAACAGGGCAATAAATATCGATGAGAAAAGAAATTTGTCAATAAGAAAGGAAAAGTTTATGATAAATGAATGTTATAACAATATAAATGCGTTTAAAACAGTACATCTTCATTTGGAATTAAAAATCGACCATTTAGATGACGCAGAGAAAGCGATTCTGCGCAAATACGGGGAATCATCAACAGGAGACTCAATCAGCAGAGATATTTTAATTCCATCAAATATGCCCCTTCATAATTTGCACTATGCTCTACAAAGATTATTTGGATGGCAGAATTCTCATTTACGCAGATTCGTGCTGCCTGAGGAAATCTATAACAGGTTAACTGGTGGAACGGTAAAAGGCTGGACTGATTTAGTGGGTATTCTTTTTCAGCCTCCTGGTGAGTGTGAGCATGATGTTTTTTGGGATGATGACTACCAAAGCGGGAGCATAAAAACATGGCTTAAGAAAAAGTATACAGGACCATACTTCTTCCGTGGAATTATGGAAGA